>NZ_JAIWJZ010000022.1:0-37468 GCF_020216105.1 Enterobacter sp. K16B | reverse complement strand
CCAGCCGCACAGAAATATCCAGCGTATCACCGCCCACAACGCCACCAGGTGGGTGCAACAGATAGAGGTGGCAGGTTTCACCTTCAGGATAAAACGGCCGCTGAACGGTTAGCGGCCCGAGGTGATGAGCGGAGTGCAGGAGGGTTTTCTCAGGGGTGTGACAAAACTGCAGGGCAAGCGACGCCTGCCAGCCTTTATACGTATTATCAGTGACCTGAGCTGCTAACATGCTGCATCCATCTGCTCATCATCGGGGTCGTTTCAGTATGCCCTGGCAGAATTGAAGGCTGTCATATGAGTCGCTTATGGATAAAAACCGGCTCATATGATTAATGCAGGCCGGGTAAGCGCAGCGCCACCCGGCAAGAAAGGCGATGAGACTAGCGGTAATCCTCCGCATCCACGTCATACCCGGACGGCTCCCAGCGGATCGCCAGCAGCGAGGCCAGGCCGATAAACGGCGCCAGCGCAATCACCCAGAACACGGCGGTATCAAGGGATGCGACCAGCAGCGGGAAAAGGAACAGCGACAGCGTGGAACTGCTGCGCATCAGCGTCTGGTTGAGACCCACGCCGACGCCGCGCAGCGAGGTCGGGTAGCTCAGGGAGGCAAACGTCATGGTATGCGCACCCGGACCAAAGCCCTGGCCGAACAGGAACAGGGCCAGCATGCCGACGGCGACCACACCTTCCGTTGCGCCTTCAGGCCGCCCCACCAGCGCCAGCCCGAGCAGCGCGACCAGCTGGCAGGCGTAGCCCGCAAGCGACATCCGCCAGGCACCGAAGCGCGGCACGTAGCGTACCGCCAGCAGCCCGCCGACGAAGGCAAACAGCAGGTTAAGCACCAGGGAAATCAGAATGGTCGTCAGCATCGACTGAACAAAGAAGCTGGAGATGATCACCGGCAGACCAAACGCCACGGCGTTATAGGCGAAGGAGGAGACCACAGACAGCAGCGTGGCGAGCGTCGTACGGCGTAAATAGATGCCGCGAAACAGGTTCAGGTAGTTTGCCCATTTTGCTTTATTGACGACAGGTGCTGGCTGGCTGAGCGCGTCCTGCGGTACGTGGGCATTGATGTTATACGACTGGCGTAAAATCGACGCCGCCTCTTTCAGGTTGCCCTGATTCGCCGCCCAGACCGGCGATTCGCTCATATAGCGGCTACGAATAGCAATAATCACCAGCGCCGGCACCGCGCCAAAACCGAGGATCAGGCGCCACAGCCAGTCACTGTGGCTTTCCGGCAGCACGGCGTAGAAGAAGAGCACCAGCAGATAGGAGACGCTGATGGCGGCATACCAGGTGGGGCACCACATCGCGACGCTGGAGGCTTTGTTTCCCGGGCCTTTCAGCCTGGCAAACTCGCTTAAAAAGGCCATCGCCACGGGCAGGTCGATCCCGACCCCAAGCCCCATGACAAACCGGGCGCCCGCCAGCACGTATTCGTTAGGTGCCAGCGCGCAGGCAATGGCGGCCACCACGAAGAAGAGCATGTCGGCCATAAAGACCCGGTAGCGGCCAATTTTGTCCGTAAGATAACCGCCAAGCAGCGCCCCGACAATGGCCCCAAAGGTAATGGCCGAGGCCACCATGCCGGTGCCTGCTGGCGTGAGGTTAAATTCGCGGGTGATGTCTTTGATACCGAACGCCAGCGCACCAAGGTCGTAGGCGTCGAGAAAAATACCGCCCAATGCGATGCCGATAACGATGCGTGCATTGGCCCGTCCCTGCGAACCGTGATTGACCAGCCGCGAAACGTCAGCGGCGCTGCGCACCCACTGGATATCGCCATCCGCTGCGTGGCGTGGTGTTGAAAGAGGAGTGGAGTCTGTAATGTCTGCCATTTTCTTCTGATGTGGTTGTGTTGTGTCTCTAACAGTTACCACAGGCAGAAGGTGACCAAAATCACATTTGGCTATAAGGCATAACTAACCTTATTGAGCGTCTTTTTTCTTCCTCTTGAGCTTCGTCCAGATTTTGGTCTCCTGACGACGCCACAGGCGCTGAATATTATCGTGATGGCGCAGCAGGATAAGGCAGGAGAGCATCGACACCGGGAAGGTAAATTGCGGTTTGAACCACCAGACGTAGAACGGCGCGATCAGCGCGCTGACGATGGCGCCCAGCGACGAATAGCCGCTGAGAAGAATGGTCAACAGCCAGGTGCCTGCCATCACGCCGGTCAGATCCCAGCCGATAGGCGCAATGGCACCAAAGGCCGTCGCCACGCCTTTACCACCTTTAAAGCCGAAGAATACGGGCCAGATGTGGCCAACGCAGGCGGCAATCGCAATCAGCCCCAGCCAGAACGGCGTGACGCCCAGCGCATACGCGCCCCAGACGGGTAGCATCCCTTTCAGAACATCAAAAACCAAAACCGCTACGGCTGCTCCCTTGCCGCCAATTCGTAGTACGTTGGTCGCTCCCGGGTTCCCGGAACCACTTTCACGCGGGTCAGGTAACCCGGCGATGCGGCAGACCAGAATGGCGCTGGAGATTGAGCCGCAAAGGTAGGCGAGGAGGATCATTCCAGGCGCGATTGCACTCATAACGCTGTTCCGTTTTGAAAATGTATCTGTATTCTCAGCATCTGTGGATAATACGCATAATTCGCCGGAAGTGGTATCCGGTTTAGCCAAAAAGCAGGCAGGTCGTGATGGATATTGTATTTATAGAGCAACTTTCGGTAATCACCACAATTGGTGTTTACGACTGGGAACAGACCATCGAGCAGAAGCTGGTGTTCGATATCGAAATGGGCTGGGATAACCGCAAGTCGGCAAAAAGTGATGACGTGAATGACTGTCTGAGCTATGCCGACATCAGTGAAACGGTCATCGCCCACGTTGAAGGGCAACGTTTTGCGCTGGTCGAGCGGGTGGCGGAAGAGGTCGCGGAACTGCTGCTGAGTAAATTCAACTCACCGTGGGTGCGTATCAAACTGAGCAAGCCGGGCGCGGTGGCGCGTGCCGCCAATGTGGGGGTCATCATCGAGCGTGGCACAAATCTGAAAGGAAAGATTTAACGTCATAATAGCTAAACCATTTTAGGTTATACCGGTCTCAGGACTGTATCTTTATCGGTTGTCCGTATGGGGCACCGTTTTTTTATATCTTTTTAGGGGTTTATAGATGAGCGATATGCACTCGCTGCTGGTGGCGGCAATACTGGGTGTGGTCGAAGGATTGACGGAGTTTTTACCGGTGTCCAGTACCGGCCATATGATTATCGTTGGCCATCTGCTGGGCTTTGAAGGCGATACCGCAAAAACCTTCGAAGTGGTCATTCAACTGGGTTCTATTCTGGCCGTGGTGGTCATGTTCTGGCGTCGTTTGTTTGGCCTGATCGGGATCCACTTTGGTCGTCTTCCTCAGCGCGAAGGTGAAGGTACCGGCCGTCTGACGCTTATCCATATTCTGCTCGGCATGCTCCCGGCGGTAGTGCTGGGGCTGGTATTCCACGACACCATTAAATCACTGTTCAACCCGATTAACGTGATGTACGCGCTGGTGGTAGGGGGCTTCCTGCTGATCGCCGCGGAAGTGCTGAAGCCAAAAACGCCGCGCGCGGAAGGTCTGGATGATATGACGTATCGTCAGGCGTTTATCATTGGCTGCTTCCAGTGCCTGGCGCTGTGGCCGGGCTTCTCGCGTTCTGGTGCCACCATTTCCGGCGGGATGCTGATGGGCGTGAGCCGTTACGCCGCGTCAGAGTTTTCGTTCCTGCTGGCCGTGCCGATGATGATGGGCGCCACCGCGCTTGACCTCTATAAAAGCATTGGTTTCCTGACCACCGGCGACATTCCGATGTTCGCCGTTGGCTTCATCACCGCGTTTATCGTGGCGCTGATTGCCATCAAAACCTTCCTGCAGCTGATTAAGCGTATCTCGTTTATTCCGTTCGCGATCTATCGCTTTATTGTCGCGGCTGCGGTGTACGTGGTCTTCTTCTGACCGACTGCCCTCAGTCTTTTGGCTGAGGGCAATGCTTTTCCTTCCAGTCTGATACCGCCTGAATTCGCCGTTTTGTCAGCTCTTCCCGGATCTCCGGTCCTTTGAATCCCGCCTCGACAACGTCTTTCGTTGGCACGGCTTTTGCCACGTTCCACGCCGCCCGCAGCAATCGCCCTTGCGGATAGTCACAGGCTTCAAACCCGGTGCGCCCGCGCACGTCAGCCTCGCTGGTGAGCGCGATCTGCTCCACGCGCTGGGGTTTGCGCCAGGCGTCGATGTTATCGAACAGCTTGACGATGGTGGCCGGTTTCAGGATCGGGAAGGTGTGGATCAGGTCGTGGAACTCGGCCACCAGTTTCGCCAGATCGCGGATCTCGTTCGGGACGCGCAGACGCTGACACAGCCCCTCGACCAGCTTCACCCCCGCCGGGCCATGACCGTGATGGCGAGGCCAGAATTCTTTTGGCGTTAAGCCTTTGCCCAGATCGTGGCACAGGGTGGAAAAGCGCACGTCCACGTCCGGGCTCAGCATGGCCGCCATGCTGAGCGTCATAAGCGTATGCACGCCGGTGTCAATTTCCGGGTGCCATTTCGCTGGCGCGGGGACGCCAAACAGCGCGTCTATTTCCGGAAACAGCACCTTCAGCGCGCCACAGTCGCGCAGAACCTGGAAAAAGACCTGCGGGTTGCGGGTGGTGAGGGCATTTTCCGTCTCTTTCCAGACACGCTCTGGCGTCAGATGTGCAAGCTCGCCGGCTTCAGTCATGGCGGTCATCAGCGCCATTGTCTCATCGGCAATCCGGAAGCTGAGATGAGCGTACCGTGCGGCAAAGCGCGCCACGCGCAGCACGCGCAGCGGATCTTCAGAAAACGCCGGGGAGACGTGACGTAAAAGACGGTTGCGCAGATCGTCCTGGCCGCCATACGCGTCAACGATCTGGCCGTTCTCGTCCTGCGCCAGCGCGTTGATGGTGAGATCGCGACGCAGAAGGTCTTGCTCCAGCGTCACGTCCGGCGCGGCATAGCAGGTGAAGCCGGTATAGCCCGAGCCCGATTTCCGCTCGGTACGCGCCAGGGCGTACTCTTCGCGGCTTTGCGGGTGCAGAAACACGGGAAAATCGCGGCCTACCTGCTGGTAGCCCGCGTCGAGCATCTCTTCCGGGGTGGCGCCTACCACCACCCAGTCTTTATCTTTGACCGGCAGACCTAACAACGCATCACGTACCGCACCACCGACCAGATAACTCTTCACGCCTTACACTCCTGTTTTCTCTTTTCCAGGATAATACGTAAGTCTGGCAGAGAAGACGAATTAGTTCATCCAGCGGTCTTTACGCTTACGGCTTGGGATCAGATGCGGCAGAACCAGACCCAGCACCAGACCTACGCCCAGCACGCCGCCGCCATACATAAACCACTGCATGATGATGGTGCGCTGTTTGTCATCGAGCTGCAGATTGGCGGCATTCACTTTCTTCTGCGCGACAATCAGCTCGTTTTTCAGTTTCTGGTTCTCTTCTTTCAGACCGTTAATCACCCCGTCGCTCTGCGCCACTTTCTGCTGCATTTCAGCGGTGCGCTGGTTCCAGGTGCCGTCGATGTTGTTCAGCTTGTCGGTCAGGGTTTTTACCTGGTTTTCCAGATCCGGCACGCGGGTGCGCAGGCTTGGCACGGTGCTCAGCTCTTTCAGCGGGATCCAGGACGTACGGCCGGAACTGTCGCGAACCTGACCGTAATTGGTCTCCGCGTTGGTCTGTAACAGCGTCACTTCCTCGCCGGCATTTACCGTGCCCACGAGGCGATAATTATCTCCGGGGCCACTGCGTACCCAGGTGTTCAGTTCGTCAGAAACGTAACGCTTCTCTTCAGCGTGCACGGCGGTTGCGGCGCTAAAAGCGAGTAAAGTAAGTCCAATCAGGCGTAATTTAAGCATCATTAGTCGTTATTTTCATAAAAAGTGGAACGATAGTAGTGGCAACAGTGTCTCTACGCAAAGCATTCGTCAGCAATCAGAATCATCTGTGTCACGACTCTACACATTTACGCCCGTCAAATTGCTCATTGCATGGCAATTTGGCGCAAAATACTATGTACTGACAAATAAATGGCGAGGAAGTTCGCCCTCATTGACGCGTCTGTGACGCCCGCAAAAGTACAAGGCTATGGCTCAGGAAATCGAATTAAAATTTATCGTCGAAAAAGACAGCGTTGACGCACTCCGCCAGCATCTGCATACGCTTTCCGGCGAACACCATGCACCGGTACAACTGCTTAATATCTATTACGAAACGCCAGACAACTGGCTGCGCCGCCACGATATGGGGCTGCGCATCCGCGGCGCAAGTGGACGCTACGAGATGACGATGAAAATTGCCGGCCGCGTGGTCGGCGGGTTACATCAGCGTCCGGAATATAATATCGACATCAATAAGCCAGAACTTGAGCTGGAACGTTTTCCGGCCGAAGTCTGGCCGGAAGGTGTGCTGCCTTCCACCCTCGCGGAACAGGTGCAACCGCTGTTCAGCACCGATTTCTGGCGCGAAAAATGGCTGGTGACAGAAGGCAAAAGCCGCATTGAAATCGCCCTTGATTTGGGTGATGTGAAGGCGGGTGAGTTCCAGGAGCCGATTTGCGAACTGGAGCTTGAGTTGCTGGAAGGGGATGCGAACGATGTGCTGAAGCTGGCGCGCAAGCTGGTGAACCAGTCCGGATTGCGCCAGGGGAGCCTGAGCAAAGCCGCGCGGGGCTACCATCTGGCCGCCGGGAATGCGCCACGTGCGCTGAAAGAGACAACCATTTTGCACGTTGCGCCGAAAGCCAGCGTTGAGCAGGGACTGGAAGCCGCACTGGAACTGGCGCTTTCTCAGTGGCAGTACCATGAAGAGCTGTGGGTGCGAAACGTGAAACACGCCAAATACCACGTGCTGTCGGCTATTGCCCTGGTGCGCCATACCCTGGCGCTCTTCGGCGGCATCGTTCCTCGAAAAGCGAGCGCTCACTTACGTGATCTGCTGACGCAAACCGAAACGCTGATGCTTTCCGACGTCTCGGCGCAAACGGCGATCTACAGCCCGCAAACCGCAACGGCAAAACTCGCACTGACCGAGTTCCTGGTGACGCGCGGCTGGCGCGCTTTCCTGGATGCGAAAGCGCAGGCCAAAATCGCGGAAAACTTTAAGCGTTTTGCGGATATTCATCTCTCCCGTCATGCCGCCGAGCTGAAAAACACCTTTGCCTATCCGCTGGGCGATCGGTATGGCGATCAGCTCCCTCGTCTTTCGCGCAACATCGACAGCATGCTGCTCCTCTCCGGCGCTTACGACGGTCCAAAGGCGCAGGCGTGGCTGGAAAACTGGCAGGGGCTGAAGCATGCCATTGAAACCCGTCAGCATATTGAGATAGAGCATTTCCGTAACGAGGCCATTTCGCAGGAGCCGTTCTGGCTGCACAGCGGAAAACGTTAACTCTGGCAAGGAACCCCTAAAATGCCGCTTTCTTCGCAGTTACAGCAGCAGTGGCAGACCGTTTGCGAACGTCTGCCTGAGTCATTACCGGCGTCATCGTTAAGCGAACAGGCGAAGAGCGTGCTCGCCTTCAGTGACTTTGTGCAAGAAAGTATTACCGCCAATCCGGACTGGCTGGCGGAACTTGAAAACGCACCGCCGCAGGCAGATGAGTGGCGGCACTATGCTGGCTGGCTGCAGACTGCACTCGAAGACGTTGCGGATGAGGCCGCGCTGATGCGCGTCCTGCGCCAGTTCCGCCGTCGGGTGATGGTGCGCATTGCCTGGGCGCAGGCGCTGGAAATCGTGAGTGAAGAGAGCACGCTGCAGCAGTTAAGCGAGCTGGCGCAAACGTTGATTGTCGCCGCGCGAGACTGGCTCTACGCCGCCTGCTGTAAAGAGTGGGGCACGCCGTGCAGCGAGGAAGGGGTTCCTCAGCCACTGTTGATCCTGGGGATGGGCAAGCTGGGCGGCTGCGAACTGAATTTCTCCTCCGATATCGACCTGATTTTTGCCTGGCCGGAGAACGGCTCTACGCGCGGCGGGCGTCGCGAGCTGGACAATGCCCAGTTCTTTACCCGTCTCGGTCAGCGTCTGATTAAGGCGCTGGATCAACCCACCCAGGACGGGTTTGTCTACCGTGTGGACATGCGCCTGCGTCCGTTTGGCGACAGCGGCCCGCTGGTGCTGAGCTTTGCGGCGCTGGAAGATTATTACCAGGAGCAAGGGCGCGACTGGGAGCGTTACGCGATGGTCAAAGCGCGGATCATGGGCGACAGCGACGATGCCTATGCCAACGAGCTGCGCGCCATGCTGCGCCCGTTTGTCTTCCGTCGTTATATCGATTTCAGCGTCATCCAGTCCCTGCGTAATATGAAAGGGATGATCGCCCGTGAGGTGCGCCGCCGCGGCCTGAAGGACAATATCAAGCTTGGCGCAGGCGGCATCCGCGAAATTGAATTTATCGTTCAGGTCTTCCAGCTTATTCGCGGCGGACGCGAGCCGTCGCTACAGTCCCGCTCGCTGCTGCCGACGCTGTCAGCGATTGAGCAACTGCATCTTCTGCCGGACGGCGATGCGCACACTCTGCGCGAGGCCTACCTGTTCCTGCGTCGTCTGGAAAACCTGCTGCAAAGCATCAATGACGAACAGACCCAGACCCTGCCGGGCGATGACCTTAACCGGGCGCGTCTGGCGTGGGGAATGCGCGTGGACGACTGGTCAATGCTGACCGAACGGCTCGATGCCCATATGGCAGGCGTGCGCCGAATCTTTAACGAGCTGATCGGTGATGATGAAAGCGAATCGCAGGACGATGCGCTTTCCGAACACTGGCGCGAGCTGTGGCAGGACGCGCTCCAGGAGGATGACACCACGCCGGTGCTGACGCACTTAACCGACGACGCGCGCCATCGCGTGGTGGCGCTGATTGCCGATTTCCGTCTCGAACTGAACAAACGCGCCATTGGGCCGCGCGGGCGCCAGGTGCTGGATCACCTGATGCCGCACCTGCTGAGCGAGGTCTGTTCGCGGGCAGATGCGCCGGTGCCTCTGTCACGCATGATGCCGCTGCTGAGTGGCATTATCACGCGCACCACCTATCTTGAACTGCTGAGCGAGTTCCCCGGCGCGCTGAAGCACCTGATTACGCTCTGCGCCGCCTCGCCGATGGTGGCCAACAAGCTGGCGCGTTACCCGCTGCTGCTGGATGAGCTGCTTGATCCAAATACCCTCTATCAGCCGACGGCAACCGATGCCTACCGGGACGAGCTGCGTCAGTATCTGCTGCGCGTGCCGGAAGAGGACGAGGAGCAACAGCTGGAGGCGCTGCGTCAGTTTAAGCAGGCGCAGATGCTGCGCGTGGCGGCGGCGGATATCGCCGGGACGCTGCCGGTGATGAAAGTGAGCGATCACTTAACCTGGCTTGCGGAAGCGATCATCGACGCGGTGGTGCAGCAGGCATGGGTGCAGATGGTGGCGCGCTACGGCCAGCCGAAACATCTGGGCGATCGTGAAGGTCGCGGCTTCGCGGTGGTAGGCTACGGCAAGCTCGGCGGCTGGGAATTGGGCTATAGCTCCGATCTGGATTTGATCTTCCTGCACGACTGCCCGGTCGACGTGATGACCGACGGCGAGCGCGAGATTGACGGGCGTCAGTTCTACCTGCGTCTGGCGCAGCGCATCATGCATCTGTTCAGTACCCGCACCTCGTCGGGCATTTTGTATGAAGTGGATGCCCGCCTGCGCCCGTCCGGTGCGGCGGGGATGCTGGTCACCTCGACGGAATCCTTCGCCGATTATCAGAAGAATGAAGCCTGGACGTGGGAGCATCAGGCGCTGGTGCGCGCCCGCGTGGTGTATGGCGATCCGCAGCTCAAAACGCAGTTCGACGCTATCCGTAAGGAGGTCATGACCACCCCGCGTGAGGGCAGTACGCTGCAGACCGAAGTGCGCGAGATGCGTGAAAAAATGCGCGCGCATCTGGGCAATAAACACCGCGATCGCTTTGATATCAAAGCCGACGAGGGCGGTATTACCGATATCGAGTTTATTACCCAGTATCTGGTGCTGCTCCACGCGCACGACAAGCCGAAGCTGACGCGCTGGTCGGATAACGTGCGCATTCTGGAACTGCTGGCGCAAAACGACATCATGGACGAGCAGGAGGCGCTGGCCTTAACCCGCGCCTACACCACGCTGCGCGATGAACTTCATCATCTGGCGTTGCAGGAGCAGCCTGGGCATGTGGCGCTGGACTGTTTCACCGCTGAACGCGCTCAGGTAACGGCCAGCTGGCAGAAGTGGCTGGTGGAACCGTGCGTAACAAAACAAGTGTGATATTATCGCGCGCAAATTGTGAATCTTTCTGGAGTCAGGAATGAAAGTAACACTGCCAGAGTTTGAACGTGCTGGAGTAATGGTTGTTGGGGATGTGATGCTGGATCGCTACTGGTATGGGCCGACCAGCCGCATCTCTCCGGAAGCACCGGTACCGGTGGTTAAGGTCGACACCATTGAAGAGCGTCCCGGCGGCGCGGCAAACGTGGCGATGAACATTGCTTCTCTGGGCGCGCATTCGCGTCTGGTGGGCCTGACCGGCATTGACGATGCGGCGCGTGCGCTGAGCAAGTCGCTGGCGGACGTGAACGTGAAGTGCGACTTCGTTTCTGTTCCGACACACCCGACCATTACCAAGCTGCGCGTATTGTCGCGTAACCAGCAGCTGATCCGTCTCGACTTTGAAGAAGGGTTCGAAGGGGTTGATCCTGAGCCGCTGCACGAGCGCATCAACCAGGCGCTGAGCAATATCGGCGCGCTGGTGCTGTCCGACTACGCCAAAGGCGCGCTGGCGAGCGTGCAGACGATGATCCAGCTGGCGCGCAAAGCCAATGTGCCGGTGCTGATCGACCCGAAAGGGACGGACTTTGAGCGTTACCGTGGCGCAACGTTGCTGACGCCTAACCTCTCTGAGTTTGAAGCGGTGGCGGGCAAATGCAAGACCGAAGCCGAGATCGTCGAGCGCGGCATGAAAATCATTGCTGACTTCGAACTCTCTGCGCTGCTGGTCACCCGCTCCGAGCAGGGGATGACCCTGCTGCAACCGGGTAAAGCGCCGCTGCATATGCCGACTCAGGCGCAGGAGGTGTACGACGTGACTGGTGCCGGTGATACGGTGATTGGCGTGCTGGCGGCAACCCTGGCCGCGGGTAACTCTCTGGAAGAGGCGTGCTATTTTGCCAACGCGGCGGCAGGCGTAGTCGTCGGGAAACTCGGTACTTCTACCGTTTCGCCCATCGAGCTGGAAAACGCGGTGCGCGGTCGTGCCGATACCGGTTTTGGCGTCATGAGCGAAGACGAGCTGAAAGTGGCCGTCGCCGCTGCGCGCAAGCGCGGTGAGAAAGTGGTGATGACCAACGGTGTGTTCGACATCCTGCACGCGGGCCATGTCTCTTATCTGGCGAATGCGCGTAAGCTGGGCGATCGCCTGATTGTGGCGGTGAACAGCGATGCCTCGACGAAACGTCTGAAGGGCGAAACGCGCCCGGTGAACCCGCTGGAACAGCGCATGATCGTCCTCGGCGCGCTGGAAGCGGTGGACTGGGTGGTGTCATTTGAGGAAGACACACCGCAGCGCCTGATTGCCGGAATTCTGCCGGATCTGCTGGTGAAAGGTGGGGATTACAAACCGGAGCAAATCGCGGGCAGCGAAGAGGTCTGGGCCAACGGCGGCGAAGTGATGGTGCTGAACTTTGAAGACGGGTGTTCAACCACCAACATCATTAAGAAGATCCAGAAAGACAGTCAGTAAAAAACGGGCCAGTTGGCCCGTTTTTTTATGTCGGGTGACGGCTGCGCCTTACCCGACCTACGCGTTCATGTAGGCCCGGTAAGGCGTAGCTGCCACCGGGCACAACAGGCCGCACTTAGGCCTGGTCATCCACCGGCGGAATCGCCGGGGCCGGCTTCACTTCTTCCGGCGTATTACGGTTTTCCAGCTCGGTCAGACGCTGTTCCAGCAGCGCCAGCTTCTCGCGGGTGCGCAGCAGCACCTGCGTCTGCACGTCAAACTCTTCGCGGCTGACTAAATCAAGGCGAACCAACTGCGCCTGCAGCGTCTGGCGGATTTTCTTCTCAACGTCATCACCAAATTCACGAATGCCTTTTGGCATGGATTCATGGACCTGACGCGCGATCTGCTCAATTTTTTTCGGGTCAATCATTGTCGTTTCCCTTGATGGAAAGGTGTTAGTGTCCATTGTAGCGCGTCATGCCCGGGGTAAACAAAATTGTTTGATGCTTATGCATTGCCCAGGTTAATCAATAGCGTTATAGTTATCTCGCTTATTCTCAGGGCGGGGCGAAATTCCCCACCGGCGGTAAATCAGCGTCACGCTGAAAGCCCGCGAGCGCTTTGGGTGCATTCTCAAAGGTCAGCAGATCCGGTGTAATTCCGGGGCCGACGGTTAGAGTCCGGATGGGAGAGAGTAACGATCCAGTCGGGCATGGGCCCGCTCACGTTATCTTTTTGCCGCTTATAATACGGCGCTCCTAAGACTGCCCTGATTCTGGTAACCATAATGTTAATGAGGTTTTTTTACCATGAATCAGACGCTACTTTCCTCTTTTGGCACTTCAACTCAACGTGTTGAACATGCACTGGATGCGCTGCGCGAAGGTCGCGGTGTGATGGTGCTTGACGATGAAAACCGTGAAAACGAAGGCGACATGATTTTCGCCGCCGAAAACATGACCGTTGAACAGATGGCGCTGACCATCCGTCACGGCAGCGGCATCGTATGCCTGTGTATTACTGAAGACCGTCGTAAGCAGCTTGAGCTGCCAATGATGGTTGAGAACAACACCAGCGCCTTCGGAACCGGTTTTACCGTGACCATCGAAGCCGCGCATGGCGTGACCACCGGTGTATCGGCGGCTGACCGTCTGACCACCGTCCGTGCCGCCATCGCCGATGACGCAAAACCTTCCGATCTGCACCGTCCTGGCCACGTCTTCCCACTGCGTGCGCAGGCGGGCGGCGTGCTGACCCGTGGTGGTCACACCGAAGCGACCATCGATCTGGTGACGCTGGCAGGCTTCAAACCCGCTGGCGTGCTGTGTGAACTGACCAACGACGACGGCACCATGGCGCGTGCGCCAGAGTGCATCACCTTCGCACGTCTGCACAACATGCCGGTCGTGACGATTGAAGATCTGATCGAGTATCGGCAGGCGCACGAGCGCAAAGCCAGCTGATGATAAAACGCCGGGACATCCCGGCGTTTTTTTACCCAATTCCTGCCGTCTGCAGCAATACCAGGCTGAACCCCATCACCGACATTCCGCACAGCACGCCGTAACTGGGGTTGTTGTTCGGGTCAATCTCTTTCGCCAGCGGCATCAGTTCATCCACCGAAAGCGCGACCATAATCCCGGCCACCGCTGCCATGATGGCCGCCATCACAACAGGCGAGACCAGGCTGCCAAGGATCAGCCAGGCCAGCACGCCGCCAAGAATTTCAGCCATGCCGGATATCCCTGCCCAAAACACGGCCGTTCGCTTTGAACCCGTGGCGGCATAAACCGGCCCGGCAACGGCCAGTCCTTCAGGAATATTGTGTAAGGCGACCGCCAGCGCGATGCCGAAGCCCATCTCAAGATTACTGCTGGCCGTCACATAGGTGGCGACCCCTTCCGGGAAGTTATGCAGGCTGATGCCCAGCGTCAGCAGAATCGCCGTGCGCTTAATATTCCGCGGCATGGGGGTAATGTTTTTCTGCATTAAATCCTGCGGATGCGCGTGCGGTAGCATACGGTCAAGAGCAAAGTACCCCAGCAGGCCAAAGACAAACATACCGTAACCCAGCAGCGGAGACATGCCCTCTGTGCCCAACGCGGCGGGGAGCATCTCCATCAGGGAGATAAGCAGCATGATCCCGGCAGCAAAGCCCAGTGAAAAGGCCAGTACGCGGTTAGACGGCTTCTGGCCAAGCACGCCGAGGAGTGCACCGATAAAGGTTGCGGCGCCCGCCAGGATGGTCAGGATCAAGGGGACTGACATGCATTGCTCCTTATGATAATGATTCTCATTAATCCTAATGATTCACTACGCGTAAAGCGAGAGAGGGAACGCTGTTTTACACATTCCTTACATTCAAATTTCCTGATGATGATCTTCACGCTTATCAGCGTTCTTCCTGGCCCGATTGCGCGTAATGTAGCACCATTAAATTGACACCTTCTGTAAGGATATCACCATGACTACTTCCCGTATGCCAGCCCTGTTTTTAGGCCACGGTAGCCCCATGAACGTGCTGGAAGATAACGTCTATACCCGCGCATGGCATCATCTGGGCGAAACGTTGCCGCGTCCAAAAGCGATTGTGGTGGTGTCTGCACACTGGTTTACCCGTGGGACGGGCGTGACCGCCATGGAAACGCCAAAAACCATTCATGATTTCGGCGGCTTCCCGCAGGCGCTGTATGACACACATTATCCGGCCCCCGGCTCGCCTGAGCTGGCACAGAAGCTGGTTGATTTGCTGGCACCTGTCCCGGTCGCGCTGGATAAAGAAGCCTGGGGCTTTGACCATGGCTCGTGGGGCGTGCTGATCAAAATGTACCCTGATGCGGATATCCCGATGGTGCAGCTGAGCATCGACAGCACCAAACCGGCCGCCTGGCACATGGAGATGGGGCGCAAGCTGGCTTCGCTTCGTGATGAAGGCATCAGGCTGGTGGCGAGCGGCAACGTGGTGCATAACCTTCGCACGGCACGCTGGCACGGTGAAAATACCCCGTACCCGTGGGCAACATCGTTTAACGACTTTGTAAAAGCGAACCTGTCCTGGCAGGGCCCGGTGGAGGAGCATCCGCTGGTGAACTATCTGGATCACGAGGGCGGTTCGCTCTCTAACCCGACGCCGGAGCATTTCCTGCCGCTGCTGTACGTTCTTGGCGCATGGGATGGAGGAGAGCCGATTACGATCCCGGTCGACGGTATTGAGATGGGGAGTTTGAGTATGCTGTCGGTGCAGGTGGGGTAAAAAACATGCCGGGTGGCGGCTTCGCCTTACCCGGCCTTACATATCGAGCGTAGGCCCGGTAAGCGTAGCGCCACCGGGCGAGCCTTATTCGACGAAGATGTGCGGATAAAACCGTGACAGATCCTGCGTGATCAGCGCGCGATCTTCGCGGATGCCAATTCCGGCAGGTTGATCGTTGATGAGCCAGCTGCCAATCAGCGTATAACTGTCGCCAAATTTCGGCAGTTGATAGAACTCCTGGACGATCATCCCTTCTTCGCCGTAAGGTCCTTCAACCGCTTCCAGCGTTTTACCGTTTTCGATAATGGAGACGTTTGCCCCCTCGCGGGAGAAGATAGGCTTCACGACATATTTTTCCATTTGCGGGTAATCATCTTCCGCAAAGTAGGCCGGCAGCAGGTTCGGGTGGTTCGGGAACATCTCCCACAGCATCGGCAGCAGGGCTTTGTTGGAGATAATGCTCTTCCAGGCCGGTTCCAGCCAGCGTACACCCGCATCTTCCAGCTTGGTGGAGAACATTTCACGCAGCATGTATTCCCACGGGTAGAGTTTGAACAGGTTACTGATCACCTGGTCTTGCATGTCGGTAAACTGACCTTTCTCACCCAGGCCGATATCCTCGATATAGAGGAACTCGGTCGCCACTTCTGCTTCGGCCGCACAGTCCTGCAGATACTGAACCGTGCCACGGTCTTCTTCCGTGTCGCGGCAGCAGGCGAGATGCAGCAGGTTGAAGCCATGCTGTTCGCGCAGCTCGGCAAAACGCTCGATCAGCTTTTCCTGCAGGCTGTTGAACTGGTCGCTGCCTTCCGGCAGGTTTCCGGCGTTCATCTGGTCTTCCAGCCAGATCCACTGGAAGAACGCCGCTTCGTACAGGGAGGTCGGCGTATCGGCGTTGTTTTCCAGCAGCTTAGGTTCACCCACGCCGTCCCATGCCAGATCAAGACGAGAGTAAAGCGAAGGCTGATTCGTTTTCCACGACTGACGTACAAAGCCCCAGGTGTGCTTTGGAATGCGGAACTTTGCCATCAGCGCGTCGCTGTCGATAACCTTTTCCACGACCTTCAGGCACATCTGGTGCAGCTCGGCCGTCACCGCTTCCAGTTTTTCAACCTGGGCCAGCGACAGCCTGTAATAGGCGTCTTCACACCAGTACGGCTCACCGTACATGGTGTGGAAGTTAAAACCGTATTCGGTGGCTTTTTCGCGCCAGTCCGGGCGCTCGGTAATACTGACTCGTTCCATGATCAGCCGCCCATTGAGCGAGAAGAGGTGCCTGTCGCGCTACGCTGCATGCTGGTCTGTTTCGCCACAGACTCACCAAATCCGCCGCGGGTGATGGTGCTGGTGGTGGCCGGTTTCGGTGCCATTGCCGTTTTCGGTACGGTCACGGTGCGGCCTGGGGTAGCTGCGCCGTAGCCTTTGCCGCTGGCATCGGTGTATTGGCCGTAAGCCGGGCTGGCCGGGTTTTTCGAGCTAAACAGCGGCTGCTGCTGATAACCCGCACCGCCACCCATCAGGCGGCCCATCATGTAGCCAGCCATCAGCGGCATCCAGAAGCTGCCGCTGGACTGCGCCTGCGCCTGATTTTCTGGCGCCGTGCCCGCCTGAGCAGGCGTCTGCTGGCACTGTCCTTCACCGAACTCGGCCACGCAGTCTTCGCGTGAGGCATATTTCGGCGCGGTACGTTCCGCTTCTTTCAGGGCATTGGTGTAGGCCGTCTTACATTCGGCGGCTTTACCGGTTGCCGCAGAGCAGTCGTCTGCATTTTGATACAGCGAAACCGTTTCGTCGTTTTTCTCACAGCCTGCCAGCATAAAGACAGCGGTGACCGCCAGCGCAACAGGGGTGAGATGACGGGCGTTCCAGCTTTTGCGGAACGACGCGTGATTAATGGATTTTGTCCGTTTCATGTTTGTCTTCCAGGACCCAGTGGTAATAACGCTCAGGATAGAGGATGAGTGGTTGAAAATGAAGCGAAGAGGGGCGGAATCAGGGGGATCTTTACGTTGGCTTACGTTCAGGTGTGATTTTGCGCCAGGTGGCGCTGCGCTGACCCGGCCTACGATTCAGTAGGCCCGATAAGCGAAGCGCCATCGGGCAATGCTTAGTTACGGAACGGATTATTGCCTTTGCTGGCGGACGTCGTGGTACGCGCAGCGGCTGGCTGTGCAGCAGGCGCGCTGCTGTCAGCGTTGAAGTTATCAACCGCGGCTACCTGCTCCGGGTTCTCTGGTGCAACACTGTCCGGAGAAGTCGAGACCGGTTTGCCCAGCGCGCTGTTCAGCATCTGCAGATCCTGCTCGTTCAGCGTACCCAGAGCCTGTTTGATGTTCAGCTGGTTAATCAGGTACTGGTAACGAGCGCTGGAGAGCTGCTGTTTGGCGTTGTACAGCGTGGTGGTCGCGTCCAGCACGTCAACGATAGTACGTGTACCGACGGAGTAACCCGCTTCCATCGCATCCAGGGAGCTCTGTGCAGACACCACGGCCTGTTTATAGGCGTTGATGCTGCTGATCGACGCGTTCACGTTGTTGAAGGAAGAACGCACGGTCTGCACCACGTTGCGGTGCGCGCTTTCCAGCTGCTCGCTCGCGCCCACAAAGTTGTACTGCGCCTGTTTCACCTGAGAGTTGACCTGACCGCCCTGATACAGTGGCAGGGAGAAGCTCAGGCCAACCTGGTTCTCTCCATTATTTTTATCGTCATACGCTGAAGCGCTAGCTCCGTGGGTTTTGGAACCGCTATAGCTGGTATCCGATACACCGGTAGACGCGGTCAGGCTCAGGGTTGGCAGGTGGCCGTCCTGTGCCTGACGAATCTGCTCGCGGGCAAGGTCCTGGCTCAGACGCGCCTGCAGCAACGTCAGGTTGCGGTTTTCCGCCTCTTTCAACAGGGCGTTAACCGCCTGCGGTTTATCCGTTTTGAAGTTGTCCACGTTCAGGGAGGCCAGTTCCGGATAGTAATTCCCGGTGACCTGACGCAGGGATTCCAGCGCGTTATCGAGGTTGTTACGCGCGGTCACTTCGTTGGCCAGCACGGTGTCGTACTGTGAACGGGCGTTCTGCACGTCGGTGATCGCCACCAGACCCACGTTGAAACGCTGGGTGGTTTGATCTAACTGACGGTAAATGGCCTGTTTCTGCGCTTCGGTGTAGGAGAGCGCGTCGATCGCGCTCAGCACGTTAAAGTAAGCTGTGGCCGTGTTCAGGATCAGCGTTTGCTGGTCGGTCTGATAGGTCACATCCTGAATGCCCGCGCTCTTTTCCTGCAGGGTCAGGGCGCGCCATTTGGACATATCAAACAGCGTTTGTGTCAATTGCAGTGAGGCGCTGGTAGCATTGGAGTTAACGCCGTTAGCGTCGCGGAAACCGTTGCTGTAGGTATAATCTGCACCTAAGCCTAACTGCGGCAGCAGTGGGCTACGTGCTTCGTTAATCTTTTCAAACGCAGCATCACGATCGGCCGCTGATTTACGTAAATCAGGGTTGCCCAGACGTGCCTGCTGGTAGACCTGTAACAGGTTTTCCGCCTGGCTCATTGCACTGAAGCCCGTCAGGCTCAGGCCGATAAGGATGGGGAGCAATTTCTTCATTTGCATTCCTTGTTGTGAAGCAGTATTAGCGCTGATCTAATTAAAAAAATAATTGCCGATTCTAACAGAATCATCCACACCAAAAGGTTGGCGTTACGTGCCATCTGGCGGTAATTTGCACCAATCTACCATAGAGCCTTACAAACGGCAGCCAAACAGCCTTGAAATTCATCATTTCATCACTATTGCTACCAGGACCCGACTCATGCAAAAACCAGAAAAGTTGCCCGTGACATTCGCCAAAAACGATGTAGAAATTATTGCACGAGAAACGCTTTATAGCGGTTTTTTTTCGATGGAACTTTACCGTTTCCGGCATCGCCTGTTTAACGGTGAAATGAGCGGCGAAATCCGACGCGAAATTTTTGAGCGCGGCCATGCGGCAGTCTTGCTACCCTTTGACCCAGTGCGTGACGAAGTTGTACTGGTGGAGCAGATCCGCATCGCCGCTTATGACGTCAGTGAAAGCCCGTGGTTGCTGGAAATGGTGGCCGGGATGATCGAAGAAGGTGAGTCGGTCGAGGACGTCGCCCGGCGCGAGGCGCTGGAAGAGGCGGGGCTGGTGGTGGGCCGCACCAAACCGGTGTTGAGCTATCTGGCAAGCCCGGGGGGCACCAGCGAGCGCTTGTCCATTATGGTTGGCGAAGTGGACGCCACGACGGCGGAAGGGATCCACGGTCTGGCAGATGAAAACGAAGATATTCGGGTTCATGTGGTGAGCCGGGAACAGGCTTATCAGTGGGTAGAAGAGGGGAAAATCGACAACGCAGCGTCTGTCATCGCCCTGCAATGGCTACAGCTGCATTATCAGACATTACGAAACGAGTGGAAAAAATGAAGCGCTATACGCCTGACTTCCCAGAAATGATGCGCCTGTGCGAAACCAATTTCGCACAATTGCGCCGCCTGCTGCCGAGAAACGACGCACCCGGCGAAACGGTAAGCTATCAGGTGAGCAATGCGCAGTATCGGTTAACGATAACAGAATCAACGCGCTACACTACGCTGGTGGAGATTGAGCAAACGGCCCCCAGCATCAGTTACTGGAGCCTGCCGTCGATGACGGTGCGCCTCTATCACGACGCGATGGTCGCTGAAGTGTGTTCAAGTCAGCAGATCTTTCGTTTCAAGGCGCGGTATGATTATCCGAATAAAAAGTTGCATCAACGCGACGAAAAGCATCAAATTAACCAGTTTTTAGCCGACTGGCTAAGGTATTGTTTAGCACATGGAGCAATGGCGATTCCGGTTTGTTAGCGTCATAAACCTACCTAAGGACACCATTTGGAAAGCCTGTTGAACCTGACTGTTGCTGGTGGGGCGCCAGTCAGGATATTACAAATCACCGATACCCACCTTTTTGCCGAAAAGCATGAGACGCTGCTGGGGGTCAATACCTGGGAGAGTTATCAGGCGGTACTTAGCGCCATTCACGCTGAAAATCGTGCATGCGATCTGATTGTCGCAACCGGCGATCTGGCGCAGGATCAATCCTCCGCGGCCTACCAGCATTTCGCTGAAGGCATCGCGAGCTTTAGCGTGCCTTGCGTCTGGCTGCCTGGAAACCATGATTTCCAGCCGGCGATGTACAGTTCTCTTCAGGATGCGGGCATTTCTCCGGCGAAATGTGTTTTTGCGGGTGAACAGTGGCAGATCCTGCTGCTGGACAGTCAGGTATTCGGCGTTCCGCACGGTGAGTTAAGCGAGTTTCAACTCGACTGGCTGGAGACCAAACTGGCAGCTGAGCCTGAACGTCATACGCTGCTGTTGCTTCATCATCATCCTCTGCCGGCGGGGTGCAGCTGGCTCGATCAACACAGCCTGCGCAACTCTGCGGCGCTGGATCACCTACTGGCGAAGTTCCCGCGGGTAAAAAACCTGCTGTGCGGACATATTCATCAGGAACAGGATCTCGACTGGAATGGACGCCGTATGCTGGCGACGCCGTCGACCTGCGTGCAGTTTAAACCGCACTGCGCCAACTTTACGCTGGATACCATCGCACCAGGCTGGCGCTGGCTGGACCTGCATGCCGATGGCACGCTGACCACGGAAGTCTGTCGTCTGACCGGCGCAAAATTCCGCCCGGATACCGCTTCAGAAGGCTACTGATGTCTACGCTTCTTTATCTGCACGGATTCAACAGCTCGCCGCGCTCCGCAAAGGCGACACAGTTTCGCCACTGGCTGAGCGAGCATCACCCCGACGTTGAGATGATCATCCCGCAGCTGCCGCCCTATCCTGCGGAGGCCGCGGAGATGCTGGAATCTATTGTGCTTGAACACGGCGGCGAGTCATTCGGTGTGGTCGGCTCATCGCTGGGCGGGTACTACGCCACCTGGCTGTCGCAATGCTTCATGCTGCCGGCCGTTGTGGTCAATCCGGCGGTACGGCCATTTGAGCTGCTGCGGGACTTTCTTGGCGAAAACGAGAACCCCTACACCGGCCAGCAATATGTGCTAGAGTCACGCCATATTTACGATCTCAAAGTTATGCAGGTCGACCCGCTTGAAGCGCCGGATCTCATCTGGCTGCTGCAACAGACGGGAGATGAAGTGCTGGATTACCGCCAGGCAGTGGCGTATTACGCATCCTGCCGCCAGACTATAGAAGAGGGCGGAAATCATGCTTTCACGGGCTTTGAGAATCATTTCACCCAGATTGTCGATTTTCTTGGACTGCACAGCCACTGACAATCAATGCGAATTGCTAGTTTAAATCATGACGCAAACCTATAACGCAGATGCCATTGAGGTCCTCACCGGGCTAGAGCCGGTTCGCCGCCGCCCGGGGATGTACACCGATACGACGCGCCCAAACCATCTGGGCCAGGAAGTTATTGATAACAGTGTGGACGAAGCGCTGGCGGGTCATGCCAAACGCGTTGACGTCATCCTGCATGCCGATCAGTCGCTGGAAGTTATCGACGACGGGCGCGGCATGCCGGTGGATATCCACCCGGAAGAGGGGGTGCCTGCCGTCGAGCTGATCCTCTGTCGTCTGCATGCGGGCGGTAAATTCTCCAATAAAAACTACCAGTTCTCCGGTGGTCTGCACGGCGTGGGCATTTCCGTCGTCAACGCCCTGTCGAAACGCGTGGAAGTTAACGTTCGTCGCGACGGTCAGGTGTACAACATCGCGTTTGAGAACGGCGAGAAGGTGCAGGATCTGCAGGTTGTTGGCACGTGCGGTAAACGCAACACCGGCACCAGCGTCCACTTCTGGCCTGACGAAAGCTTCTTCGACAGCCCGCGTTTTTCTGTTTCCCGCCTGACGCACCTGCTGAAAGCCAAAGCGGTGCTTTGCCCTGGCGTGGAAATCACCTTCAAAGACCACGTTAACAACACCGAGCAGAGCTGGCATTACGAAGATGGCCTTAATGACTATCTGTGCGAAGCGGTAAACGGCCTGCCGACGCTGCCGGAAAAACCGTTCGTCGGTAATTTCACCGGTGACACCGAAGCGGTGGACTGGGCGCTGCTCTGGCTGCCGGAAGGTGGCGAGCTGCTGACCGAAAGCTACGTTAACCTGATCCCCACGATGCTCGGCGGGACCCACGTCAACGGCCTGCGTCAGGGTCTGCTGGATGCGATGCGCGAGTTCTGCGAATACCGCAATATCCTGCCGCGCGGCGTGAAGCTCTCGGCGGAAGATATCTGGGATCGCTGCGCCTATGTGCTCTCCGTGAAGATGCAGGATCCGCAGTTTGCCGGGCAGACCAAAGAGCGCCTCTCTTCACGTCAGTGCGCGGCCTTTGTCTCCGGCGTGGTGAAAGATGCGTTTACCCTGTGGCTGAACCAGAACGTGCAGGCGGCAGAGATGCTGGCCGAAATGGCCATCTCCAGCGCCCAGCGTCGTCTGCGTGCGGCCAAGAAAGTGGTGCGTAAAAAGCTGACCAGCGGCCCTGCGCTGCCGGGTAAGCTGGCGGACTGTACCGCGCAGGATCTCAACCGTACCGAACTGTTCCTCGTGGAAGGGGACTCGGCAGGGGGATCGGCCAAGCAGGCGCGCGATCGCGAATATCAGGCGATCATGCCGCTCAAGGGTAAGATCCTGAACACCTGGGAGGTCTCGTCTGATGAAGTGCTGGCCTCGCAGGAAGTGCACGATATCTCGGTGGCGATCGGCATCGATCCTGACAGTGACGATCTGAGCCAGCTGCGCTACGGCAAGATCTGTATCCTCGCGGATGCGGACTCCGATGGTCTGCACATCGCTACGCTGCTGTGCGCGCTGTTTGTGAAACACTTCCGTACGCTGGTGAAAAACGGTCATGTCTACGTGGCGCTGCCGCCGCTATACCGTATCGATCTCGGCAAAGAGGTGTACTACGCGCTGACGGAAGAAGAGAAAGCGGGCGTGCTGGAACAGCTTAAGCGTAAGAAGGGCAAGCCTAACGTACAGCGCTTTAAAGGGCTGGGCGAGATGAACCCGATGCAGCTGCGCGAAACGACGCTGGATCCGAACACCCGCCGTCTGGTACAGCTGACGATCAGCGACGAAGACGAACAGCAGACCAACGCCATGATGGATATGCTCCTTGCCAAGAAACGTTCGGAAGACCGTCGTAACTGGTTGCAGGAGAAAGGCGATATGGCGGATATTGAGGCCTGATGCTGAAAAAGCCCTGCGATGCAGGGCTTTTTTTTGCCCGGTGGCGCTGCGCTTACCGGGCCTACGATCAATCCCCTGAGGGTTAGGGAACACCCCGCACTGACATCAAAACTCCATCTTCACCGTAAACTGCACTTCGCGCGGGTCGCCTATCTGGTTACCCAGATTGTTGGTGGCGATAGATGAGGTGTAGTAAGTCTTATCAAACAAGTTCTTCACGTTGACCTGCAGCGTCACCGGATACTGCAGCTTCATCTTGTACGCCGCAAACGCATCCGCCACGAAATAGCCCGGCAGATAATAATCCGCCCCGTTGGTCGCTGAACGACGGCTCACGCCATGCCCGCCGCCGCCCAGCGTCAGGGTATTCCCGGCAAACGCATTATGAATATCGTAGGTCAGGAACAGGGAGCCGGTATGTCGCGGCACGTTCGGCAGCGGTTTGCCGGCATAGTCCGGATCTTCCAGCACTTTCGCGTCGGTATAGCCATAGCTGGCGATGATATTGGTGTTCTCGGTCAGCGACCCGGCAAGATCCACCTCCACGCCCTGAGAGCGCACGCGTCCCGCGGTTTTGGCGATGGTTTCCCCGCCAATGCTCTCGGTGTACAGCACGTTGCGCTTGTGAATATCAAACAGCGCGATATTGGCGGTAATCCCGTCGAACAGATCGAATTTTGCACCCACTTCATAGGCATTCGACGTTTCTGGTGGCAGGTCACCGATGTAGCTCGCAATCGACGACTGCGGCATAAATGTTTGTGAGTAGTTGGCAAACAGCGAGACGGATGGCGTGAGCTTGTAAACCAGCCCCAGCTTTGGCGTCCACTGCTCGTCGCGGCTGTCAGTGTTGACGTTGAACGGACGACCTTTGCCTGCGTACTGGGTGTAATACTGATAGCGCAGCCCGGCGACGGCGATCCAGTTGTCGGTCAGGTACAGGGCATCCTGCGCGTAGGCCGAGTAGCTCTCCTGCTTGAGCGTCTGATCGCTGTCGGACGCCGACACGGTGGTGCATTTGCCGAGTTTGCCATACGTCGGATGGTAGATATTGAAATCTTTCACGTTTTTACAGCGCATCATGTCCGTGCGCAGCAGATCGTAATTTTCATACGACACGCCGGTCAGGATCTCATTGTAAAAACCAGCAATATCCACATTCCCCTGCAGATCCGCGCGGGTGCTGTGCATGCGCTGGGTCGATCCCTGGGTGGCATCCACGCGGCGGGTCAGGTTGCCGGTTTTTGAATCATAGGCCATCACGCGGGCCTGATTATCGCTGTATTTATCCTGACTGTAGCTGTAGTCAAACTTTGCGGTCCACTGGCTGTTGAGACGATATTCCGCGTTGAGCTGGGCGAGGTCAGACTGCCCGTCGGTGATATTAAACGGCTCGTCAAAGCGGGTTTTACGATCCACGTTTACCGGCTGTTTGGTGTTGAGATCGAAGATCGTCCCGCGATCGAACGGCGTCTTATAGTCGCGATGGGAATAGAGCACGGTCACGGTGGCATCGTCACCAAACCAGGTGAGCGACGGAGCGATAAAGGTGCTGCGTTCGTTACCAAAATTACGCCAGTAATCCTCGTCCTGATATTCGCCCGTGAGGCGATACGCCAGCCGCGTGCCGTCAATCGGGCCGGTGACGTCAACCTGTCCGGTGCCGCCGCCAAAGCTGGAAGAAGTGGCAGAAATCGACCCGCCGAAGCGCTGTTCCGGGCGTTTGGTGACCACGTTAATCAGCCCGCCGGGATCGAGAATGCCATAAAGCGTTGAGGCCGGGCCTTTCAGCACTTCCACGCGCTCGGTTGCGGCATTGAAGCTGCGTGGCAGCACGGTGCGCAGACCGTTGGTCATGATCGAGCCGTCACGGTTCGCGCCAAACCCGCGGCGCACAAACGCATCCTGCGTGCCGCCCAGCGTGTTGGTTTGCACCACGTTGCTGACGTTGTAGAGCGCTTCATCCAGCGTGGTGGCGTGCTGATCCTGAAGCACCTTATCGCTGACGGTATTCACCACCTGCGGGATATCCAGCATCGGCATGTTGGTTAGCGTGGCGGTGGAGGTATTCAGCGGCTGGTAGCCATTCGTGGCGTCCGCCGTAGTAGTTGGATCGGCCGTGACGGTCAGCGTTTCGCCGTCTTTAGCCGTGGTGGTGTCTGCTGCCTGCACCAGCGGCGCCATAAACAGCAGTGAAAAGAGCGCGCGCCCTTTTACCCCAGAGAGTGAAGGTGTGAACGTAGCCATTACATCTGTTATCCCGAAATATTCCGCAAAAGACGTTTCGCGGAAGAATGTGTGAGTCATTGCCCCTTACGGTCTGCCCGTTAGCCAGAACTGGCATCGGACATGTAATTGAGAATCATTCAATCATGAGGGGATGTAGTAGTAAATGGGAAAAAGCATAAATCGACTACAGCAAGAAAGAAGGAGATAAAGCGTAACGGCGACAGAGTTAATTTATTGAAAATAAAGTTGATATAAAGCTCTCAGAGCTCGCTTGTTTGTCCGTTTTCCCCTGGTGTCTACAGGGTGTTTCTTCACTTGACTACTACAGGGCGCAGCGTCAAACTTCTCAAAAGAGAATGAGTTTTATTTTTATTTATTGGCTTTTCACTACGTTGGCGTTCACGTGGCTCACAACACAAACAAACCGGGACTGGTTCTGGAGAACCTCTCTGCGGGGTATCAGAAAAAAATCATCATTGATGGGCTCTCCCTTGCGATCCCTCAGCAGAAAATGACGGTGCTGGTAGGAGCGAACGGCTGCGGGAAATCCACGCTGTTGAGCACTATCGCGCGGCTGCTGCGGCCGCTTGGGGGGGCCGCGCTGCTGGACGGCAAAGCCATTCATGAGCAGCCGACCAAAGCGGTCGCCCGTCAGCTTGGCATTCTGCCGCAGTCCCCGCTGTTGCCGGAAGGGTTAACAGTTTTTGAACTGGTCTCGCGCGGGCGTTATCCCTGGCAAAACGTTATGCGCCAGTGGAGCGAAGAGGATGAACTGGCGGTGGAAGAGGCCCTGCGCCTGACCGGTACGGCAGCGTTTGCCCATATGCCGGTAGAAAGCCTGTCCGGCGGTCAGCGACAGCGCTGCTGGATCGCGATGGCGCTGGCGCAGCAAACGCCGTATATCCTGCTGGATGAACCCACCACCTTTCTCGATCTTCGCTACCAGGTGGAGATCCTCGAACTGCTACATACGCTGACGCGTGAGCACGGGCGTACCGTGCTGGTGGTGTTGCACGACCTTAACTTCGCCGTGAACTATGGCGATACGCTGGTCTTTTTACGCCAGGGAAAGGTGGAGGGGGTATTGCATGAGGGGGACGTTTGTACGCCAGAACTTATTAAAGCGGTGTTCGATGTCGACGTGCATATGTCCATCAACCCGTTGACCGGCAAACCGTTCTTTATGCCGTTTCGCCAGGTCGCTGAAAAATGATCCGCACCTCTCTGGCGTTTATCCTTTTTGCCTTACTGCTGACGGCGGGCGCGATTGCCCATCTGGGAACTGGCGCGCGCGTTATTCCGCCCTGGACAGTGGCTCAGGCCTTTTTCGCTTTCGACCCGCACAATTTCGACCATAACATCATCATCAGGCTGCGCCTGTTACGCCTGATGGCGGCCACGATCGTTGGCGCGGCGCTGGGCGTGGCGGGGGTATTATTACAGTCGGTCATCCGCAACACGCTGGCTGAGCCGCATATTCTCGGGCTCAATGCCGGGGCGGCGCTGGCGGTGGTGCTGACGAGCGCGCTGGGCCTGACCCTGCCAGTGGGGCAGCCGCTTGTTGCCGCTGCCGGTGCCGCCACGCTGTTTTTGCTGGTACTGGTGTTCTCCTCTTCCGGGCGGACCGGACTCACGCCGATGAAAGTCACCCTGTGCGGCGTCGCGATGTCGGCCTTTGCCTCGTCAGTGACCGCCGCCGTGCTGATTTTGGACGAACAAACGCTGCTCTCCCTGCGCACCTGGCTGGCGGGTGATGTCGCCGGGGTCAATGTACAGACGCTGCAGAGCGCCCTGTGGGCCGCCACCGCCGGTTTTGTTCTCGCTCTTGCGCTGTCGCCTTCGCTCAATATGCTGGCGCTTGGCGACAACATGGCGCAGGGGCTTGGCGTATCGCTGCTGAAAACCCGTCTGCTCGCTCTGCTGGCTATCGCGCTGCTCTGCGGCGCGGCCGTCTCCATTGCCGGACCGATTGGCTTTATTGGCCTTGTGGTGCCGCAGCTCATTCGCCGTCTGGTGTCGGTCGATCTGCGGGTGATGGTGCCGCTGTCTGCGCTGTGCGGCGCGCTGGTTCTGCTGCTGGCGGATATTGCGGCCCGGACGCTGTTTACGCCCTGGGAGCTGGCAACCGGCATCATGACTGCCCTGGTTGGCGCCCCCGTCTTTATCTTCATGGCGTCGAGGATGTTTAAATGAACCGCGCCGGACTGCGTGCGTTGCGCGTTGGCACCTTCTCGGCGCTGGTTCGTCCAAAGGCGCTGGCGTGTCTTGCCATCCTGACGCTGGCCGCCTGCCTGCTGACCGGTTTTGGCCTGACGCACGGTTCCCTGCCTATTCCCAGCTCCGCCATCGGACGCGCGCTGTTTATGCCTGAAAGTCTGACGACAGAGACGCGCTACATCGTGATGGACATCCGTCTGCCGCGTCTGCTGATGGCGATCCTGTGCGGCGCAATGCTCGGCATGGCAGGGGCGGCCATGCAGTCCATCACCCGCAATGGCCTGGCCGATCCGGGACTGATCGGCGTGAAAGAGGGCTGTAGCGCAGCGGTACTGCTGCTGATTTTTCAGTTCCCGGCGCTGAGCCTGGCGTGGCGTCCGCTGGTCGGGATGGCCGGGGGGCTGCTCACCGCGCTGCTGGTGATAGCCCTGGCGCGGGATATCTCGCGCCCGCGATTTATTCTGATCGGTATTGGCGTGTCGTGGGCCTTTGCCGCGGCAATGGGGGTTTTTATCACCACCGCTGACGTGCGCGACGTGCAGACGGCGATGCTGTGGCTGGCGGGAAGCCTGCATGCGGCAAACTGGACGCTGGTGGGGCTGGCCGCGCTCTGGACTGTCCCCGCGTTTGCGCTGCTGCTGTTTACCGCCCGTGCCGCGGACGTGGCGTTGCTCGGCAACCAGACGGCAACGGGCCTTGGGATTCGTACCACCCGGCTGGCGCTGCTGCGGGTTCTTGCCCCGGTGGTGCTGACGGCGGCCTGCGTCTCCTGCGTGGGCAGTATTGGCTTCGTGGGGCTGATTGCCCCGCACATGGCGCGCCTGCTGCTGCGCGGTGGTCAAACCGCGCTCCTGACGGGCAGTGCCGTGCTGGGAGCGCTGCTGGTGCTGCTGGCGGATAACATTGGACGGCTGGCATTCCTCCCGCTGCAGCTCCCGGCGGGCATTGTCATTTCATTAATTGGCGGACCGTTTTTCCTGCTGCTGCTCTGGCAGCGCCGGGACAGATTTTAGAGGACGATAATGCGCGTACTTTTTTCGATGCTGTTGCTGGTGGGGTTTGCAGTGAGTGCGGCGGAGCCGACTCAAACATTTACCGACGATTTGGGACGTAAGGTTGTTGTGCCGCTTCACCCAAAGCGGATCGTCTCGCTGCATGATCTGGATATCACCATTCCGCTGATTGAGCTTGGCGTGCTACCGGTCGCAAGCCATGGCCGCACGCGCCCGGACGGTAGCCACTTTCTGCGCTCCAGCGGTATGTTAACGGGTGTCGATTTCGATAACTCCGACATCAAATTTATCGGCACGGCCGATATCGACATTGAAGCCATTGCCGCCGCCAAACCTGACCTGATCATTACCGAGCCAACCCGTAATACGCCGGTGGAACAGCTTGCGAAAATTGCCCCGACGGTGAGCATCGATCACCTCGACGGCGGTGCGCCGGAAATCTACCGCAAGCTGGCGCAGCTTACCGGTACGCAGGCGCGGCTGAAAATCCTGGAGCGCCGTTATCAGGAACAAATCAAAGCGCTGAAGGCAACCCTCGACACCCGCCATATCACCGTGTCGGTCATTCAGGCCAACCAGGGGAAAATTAACGCCATGCACAGCTACCACTCGCTTGGACGCGTGCTGCGCGACGCAGGATTCACATTCCCGCCGTTGATTGAGAGCATCCCGGACGGAGGGCGCATTGACGTCAGCGCCGAGCGCCTGCCGGAGCTGGATGCCGATTTTGTCTTTGCTACCTGGCGCGGGGACACCGGCGGAAAACCGCAGGATGAGCTGGCGGCAATGGATGCCGTGATGCCGGGCTGGTGCCAGTTCCTGAACGCCTGCCGGACCGGACACTACGTGCTGATCTCGCGCGAGGAGGCCATCTCGAATTCGTTCGCCTCGTTAGGGCTGATGGCCGCGCAGGTACAGTCGCAGATTGCCGGGCGTCCGCTGCCGGAGGCATCACGGTGATCCGCAAAGAGAAAGGTCGCGTGGATGTTTATGGCGAACGTTTTCGCGCGCGGGCGCATCAGCTGACGCCGCGTCTGCTGCAGGTCGCCCGCTATATTCATGACAATCGCGAAGCGGTGATGGAGCAGACGGCAATGGAGATCGCCACGCAGCTTAAAACGTCAGACGCCACGGTGGTCCGCGCGATCCAGGCGCTGGGCTTTGCCGGACTGCGCGATCTCAAGCAGACCCTGGAGCAGTGGTTTGGTCCGGTGGTGACCTCGAGCGAAAAAATCTCCTCTACGGTCAATACGCTCACCAGCGACGTGAATGCGAGTATCGATTTTGTGCTGGAAGGGCACCAGCACACCTGCGAGGTGTTGTCGCAACCGCACAACCGCTACGCGATGGCCCAGGCGGTCTCACTGCTGGCACAGGCGAGGCAGGTCGCCCTGTTTGGGATTGGCGCCTCCGGCATTCTGGCTGAGTACACCGCCAGGTTGTTCAGCCGGATGGGGCTGCCCGCCACGCCGCTTAATCGCACCGGGATAGGCCTTGCTGAACAGCTGATAGCGCTTCAGCGCGGTGACGTGCTGGTGATGATGGCGCAGAAATCCGCGCACCGGGAAGGGCAAACAACGCTGCGTGAAGCGAAACGTCTGGGCATCCCCACCATTTTGCTGACCAACGCGCTGGACTCACGTTTCAGTAAAGAGGCAAGCGTAGTGATCCACGTCCCGCGCGGCGGTGAAAAGGGTAAAATTCCGCTCCATGGCACGGTGCTGCTGTGTCTGGAGATGCTCATTTTATCCGTCGCCGCCACCGAGCCGCAGCGCACCATCAGGTCCATGAAGCGCATTAACGAGCTACACCGTGGGTTAAAACCGGGGAAGAAAAGCAGCTAAAAACAACAAAGCCCGGTGGCGCTGGCGCTTACCGGGCCTACGGTTCAGGTTTTGTAGGCCGGGTAAACGCAGTGCCACCTGGCAAATTCCACAAATTTAAACCCCTTGCTCCAGAATGCGGATGTGGGTTTCCAGCACGTCACCTTTCACGGCATCACTCCACGCTTTCATGTGCGCGGTCTGCAGATGCGCTTCAAGGTGCGCGACGGTTTCCCACTGCTCAACCATGATGATCGAGTCCGGTGCGGTCGCCTGGAAGCTGGCGTGAGTGGCGGCATCCACCATCGGCGCGTAGCCGTGGCAGCCTTCTTCTTTCAGTACGGTCGGGATAATTTTCGCGAACTGATCCAGCACCGCCTGGCGGTGATGTTGACCTGGACGAGTACGGATTTCTGCAATAACGGTAAGCATTGTGACTACTCCTTTAATTCCAGGTTACCAGTTAAGCAAAAATTTCCGCGAGATGCTTGCGATATTCTGCGATATAGCGCGGGACATCAGGCATTTTAATCACGTCGTTGACGATAAAGGTCGGCAGCGGATCCATGCCCAGGAACTGGTTAGCCTTGTGGAACGGCAGGTACGCGCCGTCAACGCCCACCCCTTCGAAGAACTGATCTTTCTCGGTAAAAGCTTCCAGCGGGGCGTTCCAGGTGAGCGACAGCATATATTTTTTGCCCTGAATCAGGCCGCCGGAACCGTATTTTTTAGACGCATCTGAGCGGGTGCGGCCGTCGCTGGCATACAGCGAGCCGTGACCTTCAGTGAAGACATCGTCCATGTATTTTTTCACGGTCCACGGTGCGCCCATCCACCAGCCAGGCATCTGCCAGATCACCACGTCAGCCCACAGGAAGTTCTGCACTTCGGCTTTCACATCGTAATCGCTGTCCGCGCGCACGACCTTAACATCATGCCCGGCGTCGCGCAGGAAACCGTCCGCGACCTCGGTCAGGGTGTCATTCAGCTGGCCTTTCGAGTGCGCGAACTCTTTCGCGCCGTTGATAATCAGAATGTTGCTCATTATTTGTCCTCGTCGATGAGAGTATGGCGAGTATTCTACGCGCGAGGGCGGGACGGTAAAATGAGCAAAATGTGCAAAGTCTTTTGCATTAAACGCAATAATATCCTACCAGCTGACCCTGACTTCCAGGCCCCCTTCCGGCGCATTGTTCAGCGAGACACGCAGTCCATGTAGCGCAGCAATACGTTTCACAATGGATAAGCCCAGCCCGCTGCCCGTAGCATCCTGGCCGGGCGGGCGATAAAACCGCTCGCCGATACGCGCCAGCGCCTCGGGGGAAATACCCGGGCCGTTGTCGCGCACGGTGAAGCTCCGGGTATCCAGCGTCACGTCCACCACGCTGCCGCGCGGGCTGTAGCGAATCGCGTTATCCAGCAGGTTACGTACCAGCAGGCTCATCAGCAGTGGCTGACCCGTGCGTGTCACCTCCGGGGCATGAATGTTCAGGCGAATATCCGTGCCCGCCTGCTGAGCCGGATGCCAGATATCCAGCACCGCTGACTGCAGTAAATCGGCCATCGTGATGGGTTCGACATCTTCCAGATTGTCCAGCGAATCCAGACGCGAGAGCGTAAGAAGCTGATCCACCAGCCGGGAGGCGCGGTCGATCCCCGCATGAAGCTGCGAAAGTGCTTTTTCCTGCGCCTGCGGGTCATCCAGAGAGAGTTGCGCCACGTCAGTTTGCACTTTCAGGGCCGCCAGTGGGCTGCGCAGCTCGTGAGCGGCATCGGAGGTAAAACGACGCTCGCGGATCATCATCTCCTGGGTACGTGCGAAGAGATGATTCAGCGCGTCAAGCAGGGGGCGCACTTCCGCAGGGACACCCTGCGTCGGCAGAGTATCGGTGGCATCCGGCGAGCGGGCGCGCAGGGTCTGGGCCAGCTTTTTCAGCGGCTTCAGTTCCCGGCTCAGGAGGACAATCAGCAACAGCAGCATCACCGGCAGCGCCACCAGCCAGGGCGTGAGCTGTGAACTGACCACGTCCAGCGCCATCTCCTGGCGGTACTCCCACTCCTGGCCGATCACCACGCGGTATTTCCCGTCGGGTGACGTCAGCCATAAGAAACGCCATTCATCGTTATCGTCTTTAAGCCTTCCGTTATCAAACCCGTCGCGACGATAGTGATACGGGATATCGCGCCCGTTTTCGCCGTCGTTGAGGATCATTTTGCCGTCGACGGCATAAATGGCGAAAGCCAGCGCGTCGTCATCCAGACGACCATGTTTCACTTTTTTCGGGATCTCGCGCATGCGCTCAGGGGCACGGATCTCGTCCAGATCCATCGTCAGCAGCCGTTTGGCGAACAGCATCTGCTGGGTATCAAACAGCTTATCCAGCTTGTGGGTCGTCTGCTGCCAGGCCACCAGACTGGCGGCAAACCATGCTGTCAGGGAGAGCGCTAAAAAGAGGAGCGTCAGGCGCAGCTTCAGGCTCAGGCGTTGCGTCAGTTTCATGCGTCACCCAGGGTATAGCCGATGCCGTGCACGGTGCGGATAAACTCGCTGCCAAGCTTGCGGCGCAGATGGTGGACATGGACTTCCACCGCATTGCTGGAGACGTCGTCGTCCCAGGTGTAGAGCTTCTCTTCGATCGCTTTGCGCGGCAGCACGCGGCCGGCATTGCGCATCAGCAGCTCCAGCAGGGCGAACTCTTTGGGCTTGAGCGTCAGCGTTTCCCCCTCCAGCGTGGCGACGAGGCTTGTCGGGTCGAGAGTGACCTTTCCGTGGCGCAGCTCGCTGCGCGTCTGGCCGTGGCTGCGGCGGACCAGCGCTTCGAGGCGGACCCCCACTTCGATCAGCGCGAACGGCTTACAGAGATAATCATCCGCGCCCAGGCGCAACCCTTCGACGCGCTGGTTAAGCGCATCCCGCGCGGTCAGGATCAATACCGGTTCGCTGCGGCCGCTTTCTCGCCATGCGCGCAGGATCTGAAGACCGTCGATTTCCGGCAACGTCAGGTCCAGCACCACGGCATCGTAAGGTGCAGAGTAGAGTGCGGCCTGGCCGGTTTTTCCATCGGTAAACCAGTCCACGCTAAAGCCCATTTTGCTTAAGCCCGTTTTGATGCCGTCGCCAATGAGCTTGTCGTCTTCTACCAGTAAAATGCGCATATTCCCTCCTTGATGCCGTCAGTAAACCCTCTGAATCCGCCTGCTGTACAGTAAAAATAAATAAATTTTCCCCTTAAGAAGTTGTTAAGGATTACCCTGTTAAATGGTTTGCGAAACCAGATTAAAGGGAGAGTTAATATGAAAAAATTCGCTGCGATTGCTGCCATCATGATGATGACCACTGCCCCTGTTTTTGCTGCCCAGGGCGGATTTAACGGCCCGTCAGCCACGCAAACTCAGACTCACGCGCAGACAGGCGGGTTTGTTGATAATGACGCGAACCTCACCACCGCGGTGAAGGTTAAAGAGATGAAAGATGACAGCTGGGTGAAGCTGCGCGGGAACATTACCCAGCGTCTGTCCGACGACCGCTACACCTTCCGCGATGAGACCGGCACGGTAAATGTGGAGATTGACCACAAGCGCTGGAACGGCGTGACCGTCACCCCGCAGGATAAAGTTGAAATCCAGGGCAAGGTCGATAAAGAGTGGAACGATTTTGAAATCGACGTGAAGCAGATCATTAAGCTGAACAAATAACCCGGAAAGGGCCGCCTGAGCGGCCCTTTTTCTTTGTGACTCAACTCGTCAGATAGGGTAGTATCTGCGGCAATATTGCCTGAAACCCATCGGTTTCTGAGTTGAGGAATCACACGTAATGAGCGATATGGCAGAGCGCCTCGCGCTACATGAATTCACGGAAAACGCCTACCTGAACTACTCCATGTACGTCATCATGGACAGGGCGTTGCCGTTTATCGGGGATGGCCTGAAGCCCGTACAGCGCCGCATCGTGTATGCGATGTCCGAACTGGGGCTGAATGCTACCGCCAAGTTCAAGAAATCCGCCCGTACCGTCGGTGACGTACTGGGTAAATACCATCCGCACGGTGACAGCGCCTGTTATGAAGCGATGGTGCTGATGGCCCAGCCGTTCTCGTACCGCTATCCGCTGGTGGATGGTCAGGGGAACTGGGGGGCGCCGGACGATCCGAAATCCTTCGCGGCGATGCGTTATACCGAATCCCGTCTGTCTAAATATGCCGAAGTGCTGCTGGGCGAGTTGGGGCAGGGCACCGTTGACTGGGTGCCAAACTTCGACGGTACGCTGCAGGAGCCGAAGATGCTGCCTGCGCGTCTGCCGAACATCCTGCTGAACGGGACCACCGGTATCGCCGTTGGTATGGCGACGGACATTCCGCCGCACAACCTGCGTGAAGTGGCGAATGCCGCCATCACCCTGATTGAGCAACCGAAAACCTCGCTGGATGAGCTGCTGGATATCGTGCAGGGGCCGGACTTCCCGACCGAAGCCGAGATCATCACCTCACGCGCGGAAATCCGTAAAATTTACCAGAACGGTCGCGGCTCCGTGCGCATGCGCGCGGTGTGGACCAAAGAGGACGGCGCCGTGGTGATCACCGCGCTGCCGCATCAGGTCTCCGGCGCTAAAGTGCTGGAGCAGATCGCCGCCCAGATGCGCAACAAAAAGCTGCCGATGGTGGATGACCTGCGCGACGAGTCCGACCACGAAAACCCGACCCGTCTGGTGATTGTGCCGCGCTCTAACCGTGTGGACATGGAGCAGGTGATGAACCACCTGTTTGCCACCACCGATCTGGAAAAAAGCTACCGCATCAACCTGAACATGATTGGCCTCGACGGACGCCCGGCGGTGAAAAACCTGCTGGAGATCCTCACCGAATGGCTGACGTTCCGCCGCGATACGGTTCGCCGTCGTCTGAACCATCGTCTGGAGAAAGTGCTTAAGCGCCTGCATATCCTCGAAGGTTTGCTGGTGGCGTTTCTCAATATCGACGAGGTGATTGAGATCATCCGTACCGAGGACGAGCCGAAGCCTGCACTGATGTCGCGTTTTGGCATCAGCGAAACCCAGGCCGAAGCGATCCTCGAACTGAAGCTGCGCCATCTCGCCAGACTGGAAGAGATGAAGATCCGCGGTGAGCAGAACGAGCTGGAAAAAGAGCGCGATCAGCTGCAGGCGATCCTCGCGTCCGAACGCAAGATGAATACCCTGCTGAAAAAAGAGCTGCAGGCCGATGCCGACGCGTTTGGTGACGACCGCCGTTCTCCGCTGCACGAGCGCGAAGAAGCGAAGGCGATGAACGAGCACGACATGCAGCCGTCCGAGCCGGTGACCATTGTCCTGTCGCAGAGCGGCTGGGTGCGCAGCGCCAAGGGGCACGATATCGACGCGCCGGGGCTCAGCTACAAGGCGGGCGACAGCTTCAAAGCGGCGGTGAAAGGTAAGAGCAACCAGCCGGTGGCGTTTATCGACTCCACCGGTCGCAGCTACGCCATCGACCCGATTACGCTGCCATCCGCGCGCGGGCAGGGCGAACCGCTGACCGGTAAGCTGACGCTGCCGCCGGGGGCGACGGTTGACCATATGCTGATGGAAGCCGATGACCAGAAACTGCTGCTGGCCTCTGATGCGGGTTACGGCTTTATCTGTACCTTTAACGATCTGGTCTCGCGTAACCGTGCCGGTAAGGCGCTGATTAGCCTGCCGGACAACGCTCACGTGATGCCGCCGCTGGTGATCGAGAACGAAAGCGACATGCTGCTGGCGATCACCACCGCCGGACGTATGCTGATGTTCCCGGTCAGCGATCTGCCGGAGCTGTCAAAAGGCAAGGGCAACAAGATCATCAACATCCCGTCGGCGGAAGCCGCGAAAGGCGAAGATGGCCTGGCGCACCTCTTCCTTCTGCCGCCGCAGAGCACGCTGACCATCCATGTCGGCAAGCGTAAAATCAAACTTCGTCCGGAAGAGCTGCAGAAAGTGGTGGGTGAGCGCGGTCGCCGCGGCTCGCTGATGCGCGGCCTGCAGCGTATCGACCGCGTGGAGATTGACTCTCCTGCACGCAGCTCCGCGGGTGACAGCGAAGAGTGATGTCGTGATATCCCCCCTCTGTCCGGAGGGGGAATTTCAATAAAATTTCCCGTAAAATCGTTGTTAATTCGTGCGTTGCGATTAACAATACGCGCTCGTAATAAAGTCCTTACCTGGCCACAGGTGAAGTATAATTGTCAGCTGTCAGGGCTTCAGAGGTCGCTATGCTATACATTGTTCGTCTCATTCTTACCGTTATCTACTGCATTCTGGTCTGTGTTTTCGGCTCTGTTTATTGCCTGTTCAGCCCGCGTAATCCGAAGCATGTTGCCACTTTTGGTCATATGTTCGGTCGTCTGGCGCCACTGTTCGGTCTGAAGGTTGAAAAACGTCTGCCTGAAGGGGCGGAGAATTTCGGTAACGCCATCTATATCGCTAACCATCAGAACAACTACGATATGGTGACGGCCTCCAATATTGTCCTTCCGCCGACCGTGACGGTGGGGAAAAAAAGCCTGCTGTGGATCCCGTTTTTCGGTCAGCTGTACTGGCTTACCGGCAACCTGCTGATCGATCGTAATAACCGTGCAAAAGCGCACAGCACTATTGCGGAAGTGGTGAACCATTTTAAAAAGCGCAAAATCTCAATCTGGATGTTCCCGGAAGGAACGCGCAGCCGCGGCCGTGGCCTGCTGCCGTTTAAAACCGGGGCGTTTCATGCCGCAATTGCGGCAGGTGTTCCAATTATTCCTGTGTGCGTTTCCAATACTTCTAATAAGATTAATCTTAACCGCCTGAATAACGGGCTGGTGATTGTCGAGATGTTGCCACCCGTTGATACCAGCAAATACGGTAAAGATCAGGTGCGCGAGCTGGCAGCACACTGCCGCGAGCTGATGGCTCAGCATATTGCGCTGCTCGACAAAGAAGTCGCAGAGAGAGAAGCCGCCGGTAAGATTTA
>NZ_JAIWJZ010000188.1:0-204 GCF_020216105.1 Enterobacter sp. K16B | reverse complement strand
CGACAGCCATGCAGCACCTGTCTCAGAGTTCCCGAAGGCACCAATCCATCTCTGGAAAGTTCTCTGGATGTCAAGAGTAGGTAAGGTTCTTCGCGTTGCATCGAATTAAACCACATGCTCCACCGCTTGTGCGGGCCCCCGTCAATTCATTTGAGTTTTAACCTTGCGGCCGTACTCCCCAGGCGGTCGACTTAACGCGTTAGC
>NZ_JAIWJZ010000021.1:0-71224 GCF_020216105.1 Enterobacter sp. K16B | reverse complement strand
GTTAATCCGTATGTCACTGGTTCGAGTCCAGTCAGAGGAGCCAAATTTAAAAAGCCTGCTTTTAAAGCAGGCTTTTTGCTTTGCGGATGAGGGAAAATGAACGCTCTGTTTGTCTACGGCACGCTGCGCCCGGGCCACTCAAATGCGCATATTCTGGAAAACATCGGCGGCGAATGGCTGCCCGGCTTTGTATCCGGCACGTTTTACGAACGCGGCTGGGGCGCTGCAGCTGATTTCCCGGGGATCGTGCTCCACCCGGATGGCCCCCGCGTTGAAGGCTATCTGTTTATCTCTGATAACCTTGCCGCACACTGGCCAATGCTGGATGAATTTGAAGACGGCTACGATCGGGTTGAGGTGACGGTGACGACCCATGAAGGTAAACGGGTAAATGCCTGGATTTATCAGCTTCAGCCGCGTTCTGAATTATAAAAAAAGGCTCTCTGTCACCAGAGAGCCTTTTTCACGATTCGCTGCGATTACTCGCTTTTTGCTTCGCCGTTTTTGATTTCGCCCATCACTTTCAGCTTCTTAGAGATGTCACGGCGCTCTTTGGACAGCTCAGCGTTTTTGATGATGTAGTCATCAACGCGGTCTTCATAGTCGCTCTTCATGCTGGCGATGATGCCCTGAATAGCTTCAACGCTCATACCCGGCTTGATGTAGTCGCTCAGGTTGTCGAGCAGCAGAACACGTTTCTGGTTGTCACGGATCTTCTTCTCAACGTCCTGGATTTCACGCTGCAGCTTGTTTTTGCGGCGGAACAGGCGGACGAATTCCAGAACATCCTGGAACGAAGGCTTGGTAGTTTCCATTTTTACACCCCTGATAATGTGAGATTCGGATTCGTTAAAGCAACCGTTGTAACAATAACCTTACTGACAGCGGCTGCGAATGACAATGGCTATATCGTTTAAAGCTATCATAACCCCAATTGCTGCTGAATCGAAGCAGCAGGCGTCACATACGCCTTTTATTTGCGCAGCGCCCGGCAAATCAGGTGCGATAACAGCTCGAGCTGTCGCGCCAGCTCCATGCTCAGCCAGACATAACCGTGAATCGGCGTTTCTGCCACGTTATCGCTCTGACGCTCGTTGATCAGCAGCTTCAGCTCCGCCACGATTTCGTTGAGACGTTCGCTGTTCGCCAGGATCGGCTGCGGGTTGCCTTCGTAGAGCGCATGAGCGATGGTCAACAGCGTTTGCTGCGTCATCATCTGAGTCTCTTTGAGGGTCTGCGCGTTAAGCATCAACAGGTGGCTGGGGCGCGAGGCCCAGTGCGCATTGATTTGCAGCTCAAGCATGCACACCAGATTGCGGCTTACCGTCTGGATGGCTTCGAAAATCGCTTTCTGAATATGGGTTTCCTTGCTGGCGGGCGTGATCAGACCGCGCATTTTGACCACGTCGTTGAGGATAGTTTGCAGATGCTTTTCCAGCCGGGGACGTTCAACCAGGTTTGGAGAAAAACCGGCCTGATAGACGCGGTTAAATGCGGTCACATAGTTGGCCATCTGAATACGCCAGTGCAAGAAAGCGCGCTGCGGCCAGATACCGGTGAAGAGCATGGCCAGCAGTGAACCGAGGATAACATCCCCGCTTCGCCAGAGCGCGGTAGTCATATCCCCGGCAGGGGCGCCGACCACCACCGCGAGAGTAATACCAATCAGCAATGCCTGATATGGCTTTTTGCCCAGCGCCAGCCAGCCGCACAGGAACATGGCGGCACCACACCATGCCAGCATGATCGGAAACGAAATAAGCTCCAGCTTCAGGGCGATAAGCCCAAGTGCCGAGCCTGACACGGTCCCACCAATTCGCTCGAAGGCGCGTGGGACGACGTTTCCCCAAAACGAGATGGGCCCCATCACCACCACCAGGGTGATCAGCGGCCACGTCCCTTCCGGGATATCCAGCAAACGGACCAGTACAAACGTCAATACGAACGCCAGCGCAATGCGACACCCATGCACCACGCGGTAGTGTTTGTATAACCGAATTTCAAAAGGGGTTAATGATTTGTCGGGACGCACACCCGCTCTCCAGCTACACGGCAAATCACAATTGTACTGTGTTTTCAGCCGGGCGGATCGCTCCCGGCTGAAAAACCCTTCATTTAACAGGCTTAAACGGGTTTATGCTCCACCGCGATAAACATCTCAATATCCCAGTAGCCGTCTGCATTGCCGTCATTGAGATAGCGCTCGAAGCAGGGTTTGAGCGCCATCTGGTATTTATTGTCCTGCAACAGGGAATTGAAGAACTGATACCACGGCGTTGCGAAGTCGTAGTTTTCCACGCGGGCCGTTGCCACAGCATAGTCCCCGCCCGCGATTTCCGTCATCATGACGCCTTCACTGTTTTCCGGAATGATGAAATCGTCCGGCACCGTGACGGCCGTATCACAGCGCAATTTTTCTGCCGGGACCTCATCCGGGTTGTCGTAGTAGACCGCAACCCACTCCAGCGGCTGAATGTGACGCCCGTCCACCCACATCACCAGCTGTTCAAAGCCCTGTTTTACCGTATGTTCCCACGGCCCGACCAAATGAAAACCGGCAATCTTACGTTTTTGTTGCTGCTTAATGCTGTAGTCCATGCTGCCTCCATTTATTACTGTATATTTATACACTATAAAGCGGATTATGCGGGTTCAGCAAACGTGAAGTGTTTATTATGTGAGCAGACTCGCAACCCTGCCAGTCTGCTCAACGGCACTTAAAGCGCGTGATGCAGATAATCGCTCAGGCGGGAGAACATGCCGCCTTTATCAACGGCTTCCAGCGTCACCAGCGGCCAGTGCGCCACCACTTTGTCGCGATCATAGAGCTGGATCTCCCCGACCCGCTGATGCGCGGCAATCGGTGCTTCCAGCTCTTTTTTGTCCAGCACGTACTTAGCTTTGATGTTTGGCACTTCCGCTTTCGGCAGGGCCAGCCAGAAGTCCTGGTCGGTGCCCAGTTTCACCTGTTCTTTATCGCCGTACCAGATTCGCTCTGTCCCCACCTTTTTACCGTTATGCAGGATCTGGACGGTATCGAAATTCTGCTGCCCCCAGTGCAGGAGTTTCCGGGCCTGGTCCTCACGCCCTTTCGGGCTGTCCGCGCCCATTACCACGGCAATCAAACGACGCTGACCGTCAACGGCAGACGCAATCAGGTTAAAGCCCGCCCCCGAGGTGTGCCCCGTTTTCAGCCCGTCCACGTTCATGGTTTTATCCCACAGCAGACCGTTGCGGTTTTGCTGGGTGATCCCGTTCCAGGTAAGGCTCTTTTCGCTGTACATATGGTAAAACTCAGGCTCGCCGTGGATGATGGCCCGGGAGAGGACGGCCAAATCGTAGGCCGAACTGTGCTGGCCCGGCGCGTCCAGCCCGTGGACGGTTTCAAAGTGCGTATCACGCAGGTTCAGCTTTTGCACATAGTCATTCATCATCTTCACAAACTGCGGCTGACCGCCCGCCACGTGATCGGCCAGCGCCACGCAGGCGTCGTTACCGGAATCGACAATCAGACCGCGGCTCAAATCGCGTACGGAGACACGATCGCCCTCTTTCAGGAACATGAGCGACGATCCGTCAAAAACCGGGTTCCCTTTGGCCCACGCATCACGCCCAACGGTGACAATGTCGTCCGGCGAGATACGATGGCTGTCAATGGCCCGATCCACCACATAGCCCGTCATCAGCTTGGTCAGGCTCGCCGGATTACGTTGTTGATGTTCGTTGCCCGCCGTTAAGATCTGACCAGTCGTGTAATCCATCAGCACCCAGGAGCCCGCCTGAATGGCCGGAGGCTGCGGCGAAAAATCCAGTGGTTCGGCCGCAAAGGCAGATGAGACACTCGAAGCGAGTAAAGAAACAGCAATAAACAGACGGCGTTTCAACGGTATATCCTCAGGTCATTAAAAATCGATGACCTTTTTACGGGAGTTCCGCTGTCGTTACCTGGCTTAATTGCAAAAAAATGTGACAGCACGCATATTTTTCTCTGAAGACGACGCGCAAATTTGCAACACGGCGGCGCTTTTTATTCGGTCTGACCCGCACGATCGTTTACCATAGCGACGTCAATTTTTAACAGGATGGTATTACTGGTGTCTGACTCTGCCGCACGCCCGACTTTTTTATTCCACGACTATGAAACCTTTGGCACACACCCGGCGCTGGACCGACCGGCGCAGTTTGCCGCCATCCGCACCGACGACGAATTCAACATCATTGGCGAGCCTGAGGTTTTTTACTGCAAACCCGCGGATGACTATCTGCCTCAGCCCGGCGCGGTGATGGTCACCGGGATCACCCCTCAGGAAGCGCGGGAGAAAGGCGTTAACGAGGCAGAGTTCGCCCGCCGCATCCACGATCTGTTTACCGTTCCCCATACCTGCGTGGTGGGTTACAACAACATCCGTTTCGATGATGAAGTGACGCGCAACATCTTCTATCGTAACTTCTACGATCCCTATGCCTGGAGCTGGCAGAACCGCAATTCGCGCTGGGATTTGCTCGACATCATGCGCGCCTGTTATGCCCTGCGTCCTGAAGGCATCAACTGGCCAGAAAATGAAGAAGGACTCCCCAGCTTCCGGCTGGAGCACCTGACGCGCGCCAACGGCATTGAGCACAGCAATGCCCACGACGCGATGGCCGACGTCTATGCCACCATAGCCATGGCGAAACTGGTGAAAACTGCACAGCCCCGGCTGTTTGAGTATCTGCTGAGCCATCGCAGCAAGCAGAAGCTCATGACCCTTATCGACGTACCACAGATGAAACCCCTGGTGCATATTTCCGGCATGTTTGGTGCCTGGCGCGGCAATACCAGCTGGGTTGCCCCACTGGCGTGGCATCCGGACAACCGTAATGCGGTCATCATGGTGGATTTAGCCGGTGATATTTCACCGCTGCTGGAGCTCGACAGCGATACCCTGCGCGAACGGCTGTACACGCCGAAAAATGAGCTCGGCGATCTGCCTGCGGTACCGGTCAAACTGGTGCATATCAACAAATGCCCGGTCCTGGCGCAGGCGAATACGCTGCGCCCGGAAGATGCGGACAGGCTGGGCATTAACCGCCAGCACTGCCTCGATAACCTGAAAGTGCTGCGTGAAAATCCGCAGGTGCGGGAGAAAGTGGTGGCCATTTTTGCCGAAGCCGAGCCGTTTGTGCCGTCTGAAAACGTGGATGCTCAGCTGTACAATGGGTTCTTCAGCGATGCCGATCGCGCGGCCATGAACATCGTTCTGCAAACCGAGCCGCGTAACTTACCGGCGCTGGATATCACTTTCGCCGATAAACGCATCGAAAAATTGATGTTTAATTACCGGGCGCGTAACTTCCCCGGCACGCTGGATGAAGCGGAACAGGAACGCTGGCTGCAGCATCGTCGCAACGTGTTTACGCCAGAGTATCTGCACAGCTATGCACAGGAGCTGGAGATGCTTTACGGCCAGTATGAAGGGAATGCTGAAAAACAGGCACTGTTGAAATCTCTGTTCCAGTACGCGCAAGAGATAGTTTGATCGATGGGTATAAAAAAAGCCGGAGGCGATGTCTCCGGCTTTTTTTGCCCGTTGGCGCTGCGCTTACGCGGGCCTACGGGTTTTGTAGGTCGGGTAAGGCGTAGCCGCCACCCGACACAGTATTACGCGACGTCTTCGTACTGCGGAACCGGGTTACGGAAGCTCTTCGTGACGCAGGCCAGATAAACCAGGCCGATACCCGCCCAGATCAGGCCAAGCACCATTGAGCTCTCTTCCAGGTTAACCCACAGCGCACCTACGGTCAGCGCACCACACATCGGCAGGAACAGATACTGGAAGTGATCTTTCAGCGATTTGTTACGCTTTTCACGGATCCAGAACTGAGAGATAACCGACAGGTTAACAAAGGTGAACGCCACCAGCGCACCGAAGTTAATCAGCGCCGTTGCCATCACCAGGTCAAAGTTGATTGCCAGAAGCGCAATAGCACCCACCAGGATGATGTTCATCGCCGGGGTACGCCAGGTTGGGTGAACGTAGCCGAAGAAGCTTTTCGGGAATACGCCATCACGACCCATAACGTACATCAGACGCGCAACGCCTGCATGAGCGGCCATACCGGACGCCAGTACAGTGATGGTGGAGAAGATCAGCGCGCCAACCTGGAACGCTTTACCCGCCACATAGAGCATAATTTCCGGCTGAGACGCATCCGGATCCTTGAAGCGGGAGATATCCGGGAAGTACAGCTGCAGGAAATAGGTCGAGAAGATAAAGATCAGACCACCAATCAGCGCCGTCAGGAAGATAGCACGCGGGATCACGCGCTCTGCATCTTTGGTTTCCTCAGACAGGTTGCTGATCCCGTCAAAACCGGTAAAGGAGAAGCAGAGAATGGTCGCCCCGGTAATCATCGGGATCACATGCGCATCACCAGACCAGAACGGCTTGCTGCTCGCCAGCGTACCCGCGCCTTCGCCGTGGAACACACCGTAGATCACCATGCCAAGAATAACGGCAATCAGCACAACCTGAAGCACAACGATAACGGAGTTAAAGTTGGCGACAGACTTAATGCTGCGCAGGTTAAAGGCGGTCATAAAGGCCACCAGCGCCACGACGAACATCCAGGATGGAATCGACGGCACCAGCGCTTCAAAATAGATTTTTGCCAGCAGAATGTTGATCATCGGCGCGAACAGATAGTCGAGCAGCGAAGACCAGCCCACCATAAAGCCCACTGTCGGGCTGATGGATTTCTGGGCATAGGTGTAGGCGGAACCCGCAGACGGATAGCGACGCACCAGTTTACCGTAGCTCAGCGCGGTAAAGAGGATCGCCACCAGCGCGAAGGCGTAAGCCGTCGGCACATGACCGTCAGTGAGGCCTGATACGATACCGAATGTATCAAACAGCGTCATTGGTTGCATATAGGCCAGACCCATCATGACAACCGGAATCAACGTAAGCGTTTTACGTAATTCCACGCGAGAGGTGTTTGGAGTTGCGTTATGCGACATAGTTATTCTCCTTTACGGTGATAACCGCCACGTAAGCGAAAAATTGCCCCATTTCTTTCTTCCTCAGCGACAACAACTGTCGGATTTTAGTAAATATCTATCCGGTACGAAGCCCGGCCTCTTGGTTTTTAGTTTCGTTTCGTACATGCAAAAAAAAATAACCGACGCCTTTTATATCGTCGATTATTCATTTGGTTGCAGCGGCGGCATTTTGCCCCACATCGGATACAAAAGGCAATACTTTGCAACGCAGCGGGGAATTTTCTTTTTGCTAACTGGCTGATTTCTCGACACTGCCCTGAGCATAAACAGCAGCGATAGCACTATTTGCTAAAATTTCGTCCCGCCACCAGGCACTGGCCAGCCCGGCGGTCTGTTCATTCCAGCCCACCCACACCGATTCGTTGCTGTTTTGAGCAAGTACCTGTTTTTCAACAAGCGCACCGCTATCGATAAAGCGCTGCGCCAGATAGCGGGGTAAATAGCCGCAACCCAGACCGCTTATCTGCAGCTCCAGCTTGGTTTTAAAGTCAAAAACGGTAATCGCTTCCTGTTCATCAAGCAGTTGCGATGAAACCGCACATTCCGGACGCGAACTGTCCCCAACCACTATTGCGCGGTAACCCTTAATCACACGCCGGTTTATAGGTTCAGGCTCCTGCGCCAGCGGATGATGTGGCGCCACGGCGAAGACCTGCTCCAGCACGCCCAGGCGGGCAAAACCAAAATCACTCAACTGGGGAGGCTCATGGAGTGCGCCAACAAAAATGTCCGCCCTGCCCTGGGTTAAGGCATCCCAGGATCCGCCCAGCACGCCATTGATGAAAATAAGCCGGGTCACGCTGTGGTGTTGGTAGAAGGCCTCAATCAGCGGCGTCAGAAGAGAAAAGGGAAAGGTGTCATCCACGCCAATCACCAGCTCGTTTTCCCACCCCTGGTGAAGCTTAATGGCCTGTTTTTCCAGTTCACGCACGGTATGGAGGACTTCACGTCCTTTTTCCAGCAGCATTTGTCCGGTACGGGTGAACCGCGCACGATGCCCGGAGCGATCGAGGATCTGAATATTGAGATCGCTTTCCAGCTTTTGAACGGTGTAGCTCAGCGCGGAAGGGGTTTTGAAGAGCTTTGCCGACGCAGCCGCAAAGCTCCCCTCTTTTTCCAGTGCATCCAGAATAATTAGAACATCCAGCAGCGGTTTCATGCTCGCCCCCCTTCTGGTGTGCGATCGTCTCCGCTGCGGGACTTATTCCATGGGCATCACCAGCGGATCGGGATACTGATACTCAAACCCCAGCTCATGACAAATGCGATTGCCATCAACAACTTTGCCTTTACCACCATCCTTTGCTTCCCCAAAAACCGGCGGAGCCAGCCCCAGTTGACGTGCCATCAGCGGGTAAAACGTGCTGCGCGTCGGATGAGACGGTGCACATATATTATAGATGTGTCCACCTTTTGGAGCCTGTAAGAGCAGTTCAATCGCGGCAATAACATCGTCTAAATGCACCAGATTGACGACATGCTGACCGTCTGGCGCAGACTTACCGGCAAAAAAACGTCCCGGATGGCGCCCGGGTCCAACCAGTCCCGCCAAGCGCACAATATCAACCTGCGTACCGGGCAGATTATGCAGCCAGTCTTCCAGCTCTTTCAGAACCTGCCCGCTCGGAGTAACGGGACGGCGCTCGGAAGTCTCTTTTACGACGCCTTCCACCTCGCCATAGACAGAGGTCGAACTGGTAAAAATAATGCGGGGAACATGGTGCGCCAGCGCGCTGTCGACAATCTCCTGCATCGCCTGCAGATAAAATGACTCACCCGGCCCGCTACGCCGGGCGGGTAAGGTGATGACCAGCGCATCGACGTTCATCAGCGTGTCCAGATCGTCAGCATCACATATCAGCTCCGGCTCAAGACGCAACTCAACGCCATCAATACCGCACATGCGCGCTGCCTCGACCCCATCCGCTGTGGTTTTGCTTCCGGTCACCTGCCAGCCTTTTGCGGCTAATGACATCGCCAGCGGCATTCCCAGCCACCCTAAACCGACAATCGCGACCTTTTTCATGCGAATTCTCCTGACTCTCACTCGTCTTTCATAAGGCTACGCCAGCCCGGCAGAACACACAATTCATAGCATCAATATGAAATGAATTAATGATCAAAAAAAGCCCTTGCAATATGTCGCACAACTGGTTTAGGTTAAAAGACATCAAATGAATAAGCATTCATCGAGAATTTATATGACACGCGTTCAATTTAAACACCACCATCATCACCATCATCCTGACTAGTCTTTCAGGCGATGTGTGCTGGAAGACGTTTGGATCTTCCAGTGGTGCATGAACGCATGAGAAAGCCCCCGGAAGATCTTCTTCCGGGGGCTTTTTTTTGGACCGAATTCAGACAGGTTAAAACAGGTTAACGAGGAATAAAGAATGTTAGATAACTCACGCTTACGCATAGCTATTCAAAAATCAGGCCGTTTAAGTGACGATTCACGCGAACTGCTGGCCCGCTGCGGGATTAAAATCAACCTGCACACCCAGCGCCTGATTGCTCTGGCTGAAAACATGCCCATCGACATTCTGCGCGTGCGTGATGACGATATTCCCGGCCTGGTCATGGATGGCGTCGTTGATCTTGGCATCATCGGTGAAAACGTGCTGGAAGAAGAGCTGCTGACCCGCCGTGCGCAGGGTGAAGATCCGCGTTACTTCACCCTGCGTCGTCTGGATTTCGGCGGTTGCCGCCTTTCGCTGGCGACGCCGGTTGATGAAGCCTGGGACGGCCCGGCCGCGCTGAACGGTAAACGTATCGCCACCTCCTACCCTCACCTGTTAAAGCGTTACCTGGACCAGAAAGGCGTGCAGTTTAAATCCTGTCTGCTGAACGGCTCAGTTGAAGTGGCCCCGCGCGCGGGTCTGGCGGACGCCATCTGTGACCTGGTCTCCACCGGCGCGACGCTGGAAGCGAACGGCCTGCGCGAAGTGGAAGTGATCTACCGCTCCAAAGCGTGCCTGATCCAGCGTGACGGCGAGATGGCCGATGCCAAGCAACAGCTGATCGACAAACTCCTGACCCGTATTCAGGGCGTGATTCAGGCGCGTGAATCCAAATACATCATGATGCACGCTCCGACCGAGCGTCTGGATGAGGTGATTGCCCTGCTGCCAGGCGCTGAGCGCCCGACCATCCTGCCGCTGGCGGGCGATCAGCAGCGCGTGGCGATGCACATGGTAAGTAGCGAAACCCTGTTCTGGGAAACCATGGAAAAACTGAAGGCGCTGGGGGCAAGCTCCATCCTGGTGCTGCCAATTGAGAAGATGATGGAGTAATTGCCATGAGCTTTAACACAATCATCGACTGGAATACCTGTAGCGACGCGCAACAGCGCGAGCTGCTGATGCGCCCGGCGATTTCCGCTTCCGAAAGCATCTCACGCACCGTGGCGGAGATCCTGGATAACGTCAAAGCCCGTGGCGATGACGCGCTGCGTGAATACAGCGCAAAATTTGATAAGACAGACGTCGGCGCATTAAGAGTGACCGAACAGGAAATCCTGGATGCCAGCAATCGTCTGGGGGATGACATAAAGCAGGCGATGGCCGTCGCGGTGAAAAACATCGATACCTTCCACACCGCGCAGAAGCTGCAGACCGTGGATGTCGAAACCCTGCCCGGCGTGCGTTGTCAGCAGGTAACCCGTCCGGTCGCGTCAGTGGGGCTCTATATTCCCGGCGGTTCGGCTCCCCTGTTCTCCACCGTCCTGATGCTGGCCACCCCGGCGCGCATCGCCGGTTGCCAGAAAGTGGTGCTCTGCTCCCCACCGCCCATTGCCGATGAAATTCTCTACGCGGCAAAACTGTGTGGTGTGCAGGCGGTGTATAAAGTGGGCGGCGCGCAGGCGATCTCTGCCCTGGCGTTTGGCACCGAATCCATTCCGAAGGTCGACAAAATTTTTGGCCCGGGTAATGCCTTCGTGACCGAAGCCAAGCGCCAGGTCAGCCAGCGTCTGGACGGCGCGGCCATTGACATGCCTGCCGGCCCGTCTGAAGTACTGGTGATTGCTGACAGCGGCGCAACGCCAGATTTCGTGGCGTCTGACCTGCTTTCCCAGGCGGAACACGGCCCGGACTCTCAGGTGATCCTCCTGACTCCGGATGCCGATATGGCCACGCGCGTTGGCGAAGCCGTCGAGCGCCAGCTTGCCGACCTGCCCCGCGCCGACACGGCACGCCAGGCGTTAGCGGCCAGCCGCCTGATTGTGGCGCGCGATCTGGCGCAGTGCATTGCCATCTCCAACCAGTACGGCCCGGAGCACCTGATTATTCAGACCCGTAACGCGCGCGAGCTGGTCGACAGCATCACCAGCGCAGGATCGGTGTTCCTCGGCGACTGGTCACCGGAATCCGCGGGCGATTACGCCTCCGGCACCAACCACGTTCTGCCGACGTATGGCTATACCTCAACCTGTTCCAGCCTGGGCCTGGCAGATTTCCAGAAACGCATGACCGTGCAGGAACTCTCCCGCGAAGGGTTTGCCTCACTGGCATCCACCATTGAGACGCTGGCCGCCGCCGAGCGCCTGACCGCTCACAAAAATGCCGTTACGCTGCGCGTTGCAGCCCTGAAGGAGCAAGCATGAACATTGAAGAATTAGCCCGCGAAAATGTCCGTCGCCTGACGCCTTACCAGTCTGCACGCCGTCTGGGGGGCAAAGGGGATGTCTGGCTGAACGCCAACGAATTCCCGACCGCGGTGCAGTTTGAGCTGTCGCAGCAGACGCTGAACCGTTATCCGGAGTGTCAGCCAAAAGCGGTGATTGAGAACTACGCGCAGTACGCTGGGGTGAAGCCAGAGCAGGTGCTGGTCAGCCGCGGAGCCGACGAGGGTATTGAACTGCTGATCCGCGCGTTCTGCGAGCCGGGTAAAGATGCCGTGATGTACTGCCAGCCGACCTACGGCATGTACAGTGTCAGCGCAGAAACCTTCGGCGTGGCGTGCCGTAACGTGCTCTCTCTGGAGAACTGGCAGCTGGATCTGCAGGGCATTGCCAACAATCTCGACGGCGTAAAAGTGGTGTTTGTCTGCAGCCCAAACAACCCGACCGGGCAGATTATTAACCCGCAGGATATCCGTACCCTGCTGGAGATGACCCGCGGTAAAGCTCTGGTGGTTGCTGACGAAGCCTACATCGAGTTCTGCCCGCAGGCGTCGCTGGCAGGCTGGCTGGAAGAGTATCCACACCTGGTGGTACTGCGTACGCTGTCGAAAGCCTTCGCCCTCGCGGGTCTGCGCTGCGGATTCACCCTGGCGAATAAAGAGGTCATCGACCTGCTGCTGAAAGTGATCGCCCCGTACCCGCTCTCCACGCCGGTTGCCGACATTGCGGCCCAGGCGCTGACCCCGCAGGGGATCAACGCGATGCGCGAACGTGTGGCGCAGATCCTGGAGGAGCGTCAGTATCTGGTAACCGCCCTGAAAGAGATTCCTTGCGTGGAGCAGGTCTTCGACTCGGAAACCAACTACATCCTGGTGCGCTTCACCGCTTCCAGCGCCGTATTTAAATCTTTATGGGATCAGGGCATTATCTTACGAGACCAGAATAAACAACCTTCCCTGAGCGGTTGCCTGCGCATTACCGTAGGCACTCGCGCAGAGAGCCAGCGCGTGATTGACGCCCTGAAAGCGGAGAAAGTATGACCCAGAAGATCCTTTTTATCGATCGTGACGGCACCCTTATTTCGGAGCCACCAGCCGATTTTCAGGTCGATCGTTTCGACAAGCTGGCTTTTGAACCCGACGTGATCCCGGTGCTGCTGAAGCTGCAAAAAGCAGGCTTTAAGCTGGTGATGATCACCAACCAGGACGGTCTGGGTACCGACAGCTTCCCGCAGGCGGATTTTGACGGCCCGCATAATCTGATGATGCAGGTGCTCACCTCTCAGGGCGTGGTCTTTGATGAGGTGCTGATTTGCCCGCACATGCCAGCCGATGAGTGCGACTGCCGTAAGCCAAAAGTGAAGCTGGTAGAACGCTATCTGGCGGAAGATGTGCTGGATAAAACCAACAGCTATGTCATCGGCGATCGCATCACCGATATCACGCTGGCGGAAAACATGGGCATCACGGGGCTGCGTTATGACCGCAACAACCTTAACTGGGCGATGATTGGCGAGCAGCTGACCAAACGTGACCGCTATTCCCACGTTGAGCGCAACACCAAAGAGACGCAGATTGACGTGAAGGTCTGGCTGGACCGTGAAGGCGGCAGCAAGATCCACACCGGCGTCGGTTTCTTCGACCACATGCTGGACCAGATTGCCACCCACGGCGGTTTCCGCATGGAGATCACGGTCAAAGGCGACCTGTACATTGACGATCACCACACCGTGGAAGATACCGGCCTGGCGCTGGGTGAAGCGCTGAAGCTGGCGCTCGGCGATAAGCGCGGTATTAACCGTTTTGGCTTCGTTTTGCCGATGGACGAATGCCTGGCACGCTGCGCCATGGATATCTCCGGACGTCCGCACCTGGAATATAAAGCAGACTTCAACTACCAGCGCGTGGGCGATCTGAGCACCGAAATGGTGGAGCACTTCTTCCGCTCACTGTCCTACACCATGGGCCTGACGCTGCACCTGAAGACCAAGGGCAAGAACGACCACCACCGCGTAGAGAGTCTCTTCAAGGCCTTCGGCCGTACCCTTCGCCAGGCGATCCGCGTGGAAGGTGACGCCCTGCCTTCATCGAAAGGAGTGCTGTAATGAATGTGGTGATTCTGGATACCGGATGCGCCAACCTGAACTCCGTAAAGTCGGCCATCACCCGCCACGGCTACGAGCCGGTGGTGAGCCGTGACCCGGACGTGGTGCTGCGCGCCGATAAGTTATTCCTGCCGGGGGTTGGCACCGCGCAGGCGGCAATGGACCAGATCCACGCGCGCGAGCTGGTCGATCTGATCAAAGCCTGTACTCAGCCGGTGCTGGGGATTTGCTTAGGCATGCAGCTTCTGGGACGTCGCAGCGAAGAGAGTAACGGCGTTGACCTGCTGGGCATTATCGACGAAGACGTGCCGAAAATGGCCGACCACGGCCTGCCTCTGCCGCACATGGGCTGGAACCGCGTCTACGCCAAAGCGGGCGACCGCCTGTTCCGCGGCATTGAAGACGGGGCATATTTCTACTTCGTGCACAGCTACGCCATGCCGGTGAACGCGAATACGATCGCCCAGTGCAACTACGGCGAGGCGTTCACTGCGGCCGTGCAGAAAGACAATTTCTTCGGCGTACAGTTTCACCCGGAGCGCTCTGGCGCAGCGGGCGCGCAGCTGCTGAAAAATTTCCTGGAGATGTGATGATTATTCCCGCTTTAGATTTAATTGACGGCACGGTTGTCCGTCTCCATCAGGGTGATTATGGTCAGCAGCGTGACTACGGGAACGACCCGCTGCCGCGCCTGCAGGAGTATGCCGCCCAGGGTGCGCAGGTCCTGCATCTTGTGGATTTGACCGGCGCGAAAGATCCGGCGAAACGCCAGATCCCCCTGCTGAAAAATCTGGTTGCCGGTGTTGATGTGCCCGTCCAGGTTGGCGGCGGCGTGCGTACGGAAGACGACGTCACGGCACTGCTGGAGGCGGGCGTGGCGCGCGTGGTGGTCGGTTCAACCGCGGTGAAAGAGCCTGAGACCGTAAAAGGCTGGTTCCGTCGTTTTGGTGCCGACGCGCTGGTACTGGCGCTGGACGTGCGCATTGATGCACAGGGTAATAAACAAGTGGCGGTCAGCGGCTGGCAGGAAAACTCCGGCGTGACGCTGGAAGCGCTGGTCGAGATGTATCTGCCCGTTGGCCTGAAGCACGTGCTGTGCACGGATATCTCCCGCGACGGCACGCTGGCAGGTTCCAACGTTTCGTTATATGAGGAAGTCTGCGCCCGTTATCCGCAGGTGGCGTTCCAGTCATCTGGCGGCATCGGTGACTTAGCCGATATCGCCGCGCTGCGCGGGACCGGTGTGAAGGGCGTGATTGTTGGCCGGGCCCTGCTGGAAGGCAAATTTACTGTGACGGAGGCGATTCAATGCTGGCAAAACGGATAATCCCTTGCCTGGACGTGCGTGACGGCCAGGTGGTAAAAGGCGTGCAGTTCCGCAACCACGAGATCATCGGCGATATCGTCCCGCTGGCAAAACGCTATGCCGATGAAGGCGCAGATGAGCTGGTATTTTACGATATCACCGCCTCCAGCGATGGCCGCGTGGTGGACAAAAGCTGGGTCGCACGCGTGGCGGAAGTGATTGATATCCCCTTCTGCGTGGCGGGCGGGATTAAGTCCGCTGATGACGCCGCCAAAATTCTCTCGTTTGGTGCCGACAAGATCTCCATCAACTCTCCTGCCCTGGCCGACCCGGAGCTGATTACCCGTCTCGCCGATCGCTTCGGCGTGCAGTGTATTGTCGTGGGAATCGATACCTGGTATGACGCCGCTACGGGTAAATATCACGTCAACCAGTATACCGGCGATGAGAGCCGGACACGTGTGACGCAGTGGGAGACGCTCGACTGGGTGCAGGAAGTGCAGAGGCGCGGCGCGGGCGAAATCGTGTTGAACATGATGAACCAGGACGGTGTGCGTAACGGGTATGACCTTGAGCAGCTTAAAAAAGTCCGTGCGGTCTGCCACGTACCGCTGATTGCCTCCGGCGGCGCGGGCACCATGGAGCACTTCCTGGAAGCCTTCCGCGACGCGAACGTGGATGGCGCGCTGGCCGCCTCCGTGTTCCACAAGCAGATTATCAATATTGGTGAGTTAAAAACGTACCTGGCCGACCAGGGCGTGGAGATCAGGGTATGTTAACAGAGCAACAACAGGCACAGCTGGACTGGGAAAAAACCGACGGATTACTGCCGGTGGTTGTGCAGCATGCGGTTTCAGGCGAAGTGCTGATGCTGGGGTATATGAACCAGGACGCGCTGGCAAAAACCCTCGACAGCGGCAAAATGACCTTTTACTCCCGCACGAAACAGCGTCTGTGGACCAAGGGTGAAACCTCGGGCCATTTCCTGAATGTGGTCAGCATTACGCCTGACTGCGATAACGACACCCTGCTGGTACTGGCCAATCCGATTGGCCCGACCTGCCATAAAGGCACCAGCAGTTGCTTCGGTGAGGCAAGCCACCAGTGGTTGTTTCTGTATCAACTGGAACAGTTACTGGCTGAGCGTAAAACAGCGGATCCTGAGAGCTCCTATACCGCGAAGCTGTACGCCAGCGGCACCAAGCGTATTGCGCAAAAGGTGGGTGAAGAAGGCGTCGAAACCGCGCTGGCCGCCACGGTGCATGACCGCGAGGAGCTGACCAATGAAGCGTCGGATTTGATGTATCACCTGCTGGTGCTGCTGCAGGATCAGGAGCTGGATTTAACGGCGGTGATAGAAAATCTTCGTAAGCGGCATAAATAAATATTAATAATTTATAACAATTTGACGTCTAATAATTATGGCGTTGAGCCTGTTTATCAAACTTAGAGTTAAAAATTTTATGATAAACAGGCCATTATTAAAGTATAATATCAATATTAAATGGCAGATATTATCGCATCAATCCAGCGAGTCTTACTTAATAAAAAGAAACGAATTTGAAAATAATATCACTAGGTTTCAACTCCGTGACTCAGCAATCAACGGATGGTACGTTTTACTTTAAAATACATGTCCCTGTATGTATGCTCAATATTTAGCATTGAAAATCTTTTCTCAATAGACTTAGCAATCTTATCAACGGAAATAATCTTATTTCGAGAGTAAAACATCATCATTTTAGTTTGTAAGTCATCGATGGAATTACAAATAAGATCAGGGCAATCTAATACATAAGGCACCCCTGAATTATTCATAGAAATAACCGGCGTCCCGCATAATATTGATTCAGCAGCAACAAGTCCAAATCCTTCTTTCAATGAAGGTATAACTAACAAATCTATAGAAGAATATATTTCTGTTATGTTAGCACTACGCCCATGGAATATCACCATGCTTTCCAGATTCAATTCAGCCACATAATCTCGCAAATGTTGAGCATTTTCCCCATCTCCTACAATTAGCAATTTAGAATTAGGCGCCGTATTTTTTATATGAGAAAACGCTTCTATTAGTAATTCAACATTTTTGTCTTTATGTAGTCGTCCGACATACCCGAATAAAAAAACACCCTCATTAATTGCGTAGGCCTTCTTTATTTTCTCACAACCAAACTTGTCGAACGCAAATTTATCTAATGGTATCCCGTTTGGTATAGTGACACCACCATAGAATGCGGATGCTTCATCACAAACACAGGTATTCAAATCTTTTAAAAAATTTGTAGCCTTTAATAATAAACATCTTATTTTTGATGTTTCACAAAGATTATGGAAAGTATTGATAACGACAAATTTCTTGACTGGAATCAACCTAACAGCCATTATTGCGTGAAACATATGTCCATGCACAACATCTGGTGCGATTTTTTTTAATATCTTAGACAGCCCCAAAAGAGCTTTAAAATAACCAACTGCCGATTTATTACATTTAAGATTAATAATTTTAATTGAATTGTTTTCAGGTTTTGTTACAGTTTTTCCTGTGAGAGAAATCAAGTAAACGTCGTTATCAGTGAGGGCTTGTTGATCTGCTAAGTCGCAGACGGTTCTTTCAGCCCCCCCTAAACCAAGGGATGTAATAACATGAACAATCTTCATAATGCTCCTACAGTCTTTCAACCGAAAAAAAACATGCGTAACTTACTGAAAAACATCAGGTATGCCGGTAATATAACATTAACATGATAAAATATCAGCCATTTACATTCCATATTAACGTCAATAAATCAGAAATTATATCATTTTCAATATCAACAACCAAGAGAAATAAACCGTTTTATTCTCCTCGTCAACAGTATATTAGTAAAAAAGATGTAATGTAGTTATATCCTAACAATTTCAACCAAGGATTAATATAAGATTGTACATCAAAAACACTCTCACCTTTAAGTGGTTATTTAAGCAAAAATAAGCCACGTATTTAAACGTAGCTTAGAAATCAACATTCCCATGAAATCAAAAGATAGACATTTGATTATGAAATAGATTAAATAGTCTTCTTACGTTATCCTTCACTTAAATTGACACCTTTTATATGATAATTATTCAAAGCATTACGCACAAAAACAACACTCCCTCCGACGATCCCGCCGAGCAGAACCGCGAGAATCAGAGTGAGCAATTTTTTGGGGCTATCGATATGAACGGGCAAATCAGGTTTCATAACATAACGATAAACATGTATTGTTTCAGGTTCAATTTTTAGACCGCTAATATCGAGAAGGTTTTGCTTAGTTTGATAATATGTACTTGAGAATACTAATGGACGAGATGCTTCATTTTCAATCATAGATTTCAATGCTTCACTTCCCAAAAGGAACATTGTCTCCTGAGTTACATCTTGAGTTTGCTGTATCTGCGGCGCTACGATCTTTGCAGCTATTGAATTTTTAAGAGCCTCAGTTAATTGCTTTATACGTAGCTCTTTCTGTTCCTGAGCAACCTTCTCCTGGTTTTCAAGGGAGTCGGTTAAAGTAGCGATTTGTTGCTTAATGTTGTCTCTCAAGTCCAGAGCAAGCTCCTTAGCTGTTTGCTCGTCTATTTGCTGAATATATTGTGCCAGCTGCTTTTGAGCACCCTCGGGAGACTCGCCGGTGTAAGAGACACTAAGTGGCAGTGGTTGCCCTTTAACGGTTGGTTCAATAGTAAGCTTTTCAGGAATCTCTTGATTTTCAAGAGCTTGGGATAAAGCAGAAAATGATGAGTTAAAACGCCCAATTACTCGATTTTGAATATCCAGCATTGAAGGTGCAGCACTACCATAAAGTATGTTTAAAGCGTTAGAGTACGTTGCGATCTGCGCAGCATCAGGTTGAGCGATAATTGCAGATGATGTCCATTTCTCTTTCGCCACGATGATATAAACCCCGGCTACGACGATAAAAATGGAGATGAATGCTCCGATTATCCACTTTCCCCGCCACAACTGAAGGAAAAGATCAAGTAAATCAATTTGCTCCGTGTCGTTGCTTCTTTTGGCAAGGTGATTGTTGTTTTGTCTCATAAAATCCCTGACTGATCATAAGGGGAAAACTGTAGTGTTCGTATATTGTATCTGTTGCGGCCGATTTTTCTATCAGAATCCGATGAGTTATATCGGAAAGATGGGTTATGTAACTCGCAGCCAACGCGCTATCATATAGCAATTCTGATGCTGCAGGCATCGACGAGATAGAAAAGTTAACGAGGGAAGATATGAAATTTTTGGTTACGGGCGCGGCAGGGTTTATCGGTTCTCATGTCAGCAAACGCTTACTGGACGCCGGACACCAGGTCGTCGGGATTGATAATCTCAATGACTACTATGATGTGAACCTTAAGCTGGCACGTCTGGACTTGCTCAACTCCGCGAATTTCACCTTCCACAAGATGGAGTTAGCCGATCGTGAGGGGATGGCGGCGCTGTTTGCCAGCGAGAAGTTTGATCGCGTCATTCATCTGGCTGCACAGGCAGGGGTTCGCTACTCTCTTGAAAACCCACACGCCTATGCGGACGCCAACCTGGTGGGTCACCTCAACGTACTGGAAGGGTGTCGTCATAACAAGGTACAGCACCTGCTGTATGCTTCATCAAGCTCCGTTTATGGTCTGAACCGCAAGATGCCGTTCTCCACTGACGACTCCGTAGACCACCCGGTGTCACTGTATGCGGCGACCAAAAAAGCCAATGAGCTGATGTCGCATACCTATTCCCATCTGTATAACCTGCCGACCACTGGCCTGCGTTTCTTTACCGTATATGGCCCGTGGGGCCGTCCGGATATGGCGCTGTTTAAGTTCACCAAAGCGATGATTGAAGGCAAAAGCATCGATGTTTACAACTACGGTAAGATGAAGCGTGACTTCACTTACATCGACGACATCGCTGAAGCCATTATTCGTTTGCAGGATGTCATTCCTCAGGCCGATGCAGACTGGACAGTTGAGACCGGTTCCCCGGCAACCAGCTCCGCGCCTTATCGCGTTTACAACATTGGTAACAGCTCTCCGGTCGAGCTCATGGATTACATTACGGCGCTGGAAGAAGCACTCGGCAAAGAAGCAGAGAAAAACATGATGCCGATTCAACCGGGTGACGTGCTGGAAACCAGCGCGGATACGAAAGCGTTGTATGACGTTATTGGCTTTAAACCGCAGACTTCAGTCAAAGACGGGGTGAAAAACTTTGTCGACTGGTATCGGGCTTTCTACAAGGTCTGAAAATAAAAAAACCCGGCAACATGGCCGGGTTTTTTTATGCGCGTTAGAAGCTATCAATCGCTTCCGAACAGATCGCGGGTATAGACTTTATCCGCCACGTCCGCCAGCTCTTCCGCCATGCGGTTAGAGATGATCACGTCCGCTTCCTGCTTGAATGCATCCAGATCGCGAATCACGCGAGAGTGGAAGAACTCATCTTCCTGCATCGCTGGTTCATAAATAATAACCTGAACCCCTTTCGCCTTAATACGCTTCATGATGCCCTGAATAGAAGAGGCACGGAAGTTATCGGAACCGCTCTTCATGATCAGACGATACACGCCGACGACTTTAGGCTGACGCGCAAGGATAGAATCTGAGATGAAATCTTTACGCGTACGGTTAGCGTCAACGATCGCCGAAATCAGGTTGTTCGGTACAGCCTGATAGTTGGCCAGCAGCTGCTTGGTATCTTTTGGCAGGCAATAACCACCGTAGCCAAATGACGGGTTGTTATAGTGGTTACCAATGCGCGGATCCAGGCAGACGCCTTCAATAATCTGGCGGCTGTTCAGGCCAAGGCTTTCTGCGTAGCTGTCCAGCTCGTTAAAGTAGGCAACGCGCATGGCAAGGTAGGTGTTGGCAAAGAGCTTAATCGCTTCGGCTTCGGTGGAGTCGGTGAACAGTACCGGGATATCCTTCTTAACGGCACCTTCCTGAAGCAGTGCGGCAAAACGCTCTGCGCGGGCTGAACGCTCGCCAATAACGATACGAGAAGGATGCAGGTTATCGTACAGCGCCCTTCCCTCACGCAGGAACTCTGGCGAGAAGAAGATATTATCAATACCGAACTTCTCTTTAATAGATTTTGTAAAACCTACCGGAATAGTCGATTTAATAACCATCACCGCTTTTGGATTAATCGCGATAACGTCTTTGATCACCGCTTCCACCGTAGAGGTGTTGAAGTAGTTGGTTTTTGGATCGTAGTCCGTTGGTGTCGCGATGATAACGAAATCCGCATCACGATAGGCGTCTTCTTTATCGGTGGTTGCACGGAAATTAAGCGGCTTGTGCGCCAGATACTCCTGGATCTCTTTATCGACAATCGGGGACTTCTTCTGGTTAAGCATGTCCACTTTGGCCTGCACGATATCCAACGCAACCACTTCGTGGTTTTGAGCAATCAGTATGCCGTTTGAGAGACCGACATAGCCTGTTCCGGAGATGGTTATTTTCATTCGTTTAGCTTCTTCAGTATGAGTTTCTGGTGACATTCAAACAATCACCACAATGATTAACTGGGGTTTTTTTATCGCTAATGCTATTTAACTGTCAAGGTTATCCCCGAGCGGATGAACGTATTTCCCCCGCTAGTAGGCTGGCAGAACAGGGCTTATGGCGCCTTTTTTCCAGCAGCATTGCGATTTTTCACGATGCCGCAGACATTATCATATGCAGATTCAAATCAGACTATTCCCTTAGTCAGATTGAGAAGATATTGCCCATAGCCGGTCTTTTTCAAAGGCTCGACGAGTACACGGAGCTGTGCCGCATTGATAAAGCCTCTGCGGAATGCAATCTCTTCAGGGCAAGATACTTTCAGCCCCTGACGCTCTTCGATAGTTGCTATGAAATTACTTGCCTCAATCATGCTCTGGTGCGTCCCGGTATCCAGCCATGCATAACCGCGTCGCATCATCGCGACGGATAATCTTCCCTGCTGCATATAAAGACGGTTGATATCGGTGATTTCCAGCTCACCCCGCGCCGAGGGGCTTAAGCTCTTCGCCATCTCAATGACGTCGTTATCGTAAAAATAGAGGCCCGTTATGGCATAGTTACTTTTCGGCTGCTGAGGTTTTTCTTCAAGACCGATCGCAGTACCATCTTTGTCGAATTCAACCACACCGTAACGTTCAGGATCGCTGACATGATAGGCAAATACGGTTGCCCCATTTTCCTGACTGGCGGCACCCTCCAGCAATCGAGGAAGATCGTGTCCATAGAAAATATTATCGCCTAAAACCAGCGCACAGTTATCCTCGCCGATAAACTCTTCGCCAAGAATAAACGCCTGAGCTAAACCGTCCGGACTCGGCTGTATCTTATATTGCAAGTGTAACCCCCACTGGCTGCCATCACCCAGAAGTTGCTCAAAACGAGGGGTATCCTGCGGTGTACTAATGATAAGAATATCTTTGATACCAGCGAGCATCAGCGTTGAAAGCGGATAGTAGATCATCGGCTTGTCATAGATGGGCAACAACTGCTTACTCACTGCCATTGTGACGGGATAAAGACGAGTGCCCGAGCCACCCGCTAAGATAATACCTTTACGCTTCGCCATTACTTGCGCTCCCCATAATTCTGTTCAATCCAGCTCTTATAGGCGCCACTTTTAACATTCGAGACCCATTCCGAATTGTTTAAATACCATTCAACCGTTTTACGTATACCGCTTTCAAATGTTTCCCTGGGTGTCCAGCCCAGATCACGGCTAATTTTATGCGCATCTATAGCATAACGGCGGTCGTGGCCAGGCCGGTCTGCGACATAGGTTATCTGCTCGCGATATGATTTTTCCTTCGGAACAATTTCATCCAGCAAATCGCAAATAGTGTGTACAACCTCAATATTTTTCTTCTCGTTGTGACCACCGATATTATACGTTTCGCCAGGTTTACCTGTTGTCAGAACGGTATAAAGCGCACGGGCATGATCTTCCACATATAACCAGTCGCGAATTTGATCGCCCTTCCCGTAAATCGGTAACGATTTGTTCTCAATGGCATTAAGAATAACCAGCGGGATTAATTTTTCCGGGAAGTGGAAAGGTCCATAGTTATTTGAGCAGTTAGTGACTATTGCTGGCAAGCCGTAAGTACGGATCCACGCCCGGACTAAATGATCGCTGGATGCTTTGGAGGCGGAGTAAGGGCTACTCGGTGCGTATGACGTGATTTCTGTAAAAAGCGGTAATGGCGCAGAATCAGTTTGCTCATCAGGATGAGGTAAATCACCATACACTTCATCCGTTGAAATATGGTGAAAACGGAAGGCTGCTTTTGCCGCGTTATCCAGTGAAGACCAGTAAGCGCGGCAGGTTTCCAGCAGGACGTAGGTACCGACAATATTGGTTTCAATAAACGCCGCCGGCCCGGTTATAGAACGATCGACATGGCTTTCCGCCGCCAGATGCATTACAGCATCCGGCTGATGAGCGGCAAAAATGCGCTCCATGGCAACTTTGTCACAGATATCAGCATGTTCAAATACGTAACGTGCGTTATCGCTGACTTCTCGCAAGGATTCCAGGTTACCGGCATAGGTCAATTTATCAACGTTAACTACGCTATCCCGAGTATTGCGAATAATGTGTCGGATAACCGCGGAGCCAATAAAACCGGCCCCACCAGTAACAAGAATTTTCACGCGATCTATTCCGTTAAAAAGTGAGTGGATTGGGCGGGATAAAAAAGCCCGGTATCGCTACCGGGCTTGATAGAATGGCAACAACTAATTCAGTTTAATCCAGCCATTCGGTGTGGAACACACCTTCTTTATCAGTGCGTTTGTAGGTATGCGCACCGAAGTAGTCACGCTGAGCCTGAATCAGGTTAGCAGGCAGAACGGCAGCACGGTAGCTGTCGTAATAGGCCACTGCAGCGGAGAAGGTTGGAACCGGAATACCGTTCTGCACAGCGTAGGCAACCACGTCACGCAGCGCCTGCTGGTATTCGTCCGCAATTTTCTTGAAGTATGGTGCCAGCAGCAGGTTCGCGATACCTGCGTTTTCCGCATAGGCATCAGTGATTTTCTGCAGGAACTGCGCACGAATGATGCAGCCCGCACGGAAAATCTTCGCGATTTCACCGTAGTTCAAATCCCAGTTGTTTTCGTCTGATGCCGCACGCAGCTGAGAGAAGCCCTGTGCGTAAGAAACGATTTTGCCCAGGTACAGTGCGCGACGCACTTTCTCAACGAACTCGACTTTGTCGCCGGCTGGTTTGGCCTGCGGGCCAGACAGCACTTTGGATGCCGCCACACGCTGCTCTTTCAGAGAAGAGATGTAACGCGCGAATACGGATTCGGTAATCAGAGACAGCGGTTCACCCAGATCCAGGGAGCTCTGGCTGGTCCATTTACCGGTACCTTTGTTTGCTGCTTCATCCAGAATCACATCAACCAGGTATTTACCTTCTTCATCTTTCTTGGTGAAGATATCTTTGGTGATGTCGATCAGGTAGCTGTTCAGCTCGCCTTTGTTCCACTCGCTGAAGGTCTCGGCAAGTTCTTCGTTAGAGAGGTTCAGGCCGCCTTTCAGCAGCGAATACGCTTCAGCGATCAGCTGCATGTCGCCGTATTCGATACCGTTGTGAACCATCTTCACGTAATGGCCTGCACCGTCTGCGCCGATATAGGTCACACACGGCTCGCCATCTTCCGCGACAGCGGCGATTTTGGTCAGGATAGGTGCGACCAGCTCGTACGCTTCTTTCTGGCCACCAGGCATGATGGATGGGCCTTTCAGGGCCCCCTCTTCACCACCGGAAACACCGGTACCAATGAAGTTGAAACCTTCAGCAGAGAGTTCACGGTTACGACGGATGGTGTCCTGGAAGAAGGTGTTACCGCCATCAATGATGATGTCGCCTTTGTCCAGGTAAGGTTTCAGGGAGTCGATAGCAGCATCGGTACCTGCACCCGCTTTCACCATTAACAGGATACGACGAGGCGTTTCCAGGGACTCAACGAACTCTTTAACCGTATAGAAAGGAACCAGTTTCTTGCCTGGGTTTTCAGCGATGACTTCTTCGGTCTTATCACGGGAGCGGTTGAAAACGGAGACGGTATAACCACGGCTTTCGATGTTGAGCGCCAGGTTGCGCCCCATCACTGCCATACCGACAACGCCGATCTGTTGCTTGGACATTACATACTCCTGTCAGGTGTGGTCGCCGCGACTGTGCACGGCTTGAAAAGTAGTAAACATGTTAACCTAGAAAAGCTAAAAATGAACAGCTTTTACTGGCACCCATACAAGCTATGACTATTTTCACCACAATTATATTTTTTTTGTAAGCATAAATAAGTGCCCTTACGGCAGCTTACTATATAATAAACCAACACCGTTCTTCACTTTATTTAGCTTTGAAATATATACTCATTGAGTTTAAACACTGAGTTTATTTTAGGTCCAATCATTAGCAGTTATCATGTAAAACAGAATGGCCTTCATTTATAATGAAGTAATCATGACAGAGCCAAAAATGAAGACTTATGAAACACGCTTTTAAAATAGTCATTATTTTGGTTATACAAAAAAGCGTAAGTAGAAAAATTATTTAATTAGACATTGTAGATATTCATTTATTACAATTTTTTCATCGAAATGTTTTCGTATATACTCACGCCCTGCAATACCCATCCGAACTCGTTCATCTTGTCTCATCAAAATTACCTTTTCAAGTACGGATGCAAGTGATGCTGAGGATTTAATGTTGCAAAGATACCCCGTTTCTCTGTCAATAACCGTTTCTCTACAACCAACATTATCTGTTGTTACGATAATTTTTCCCATCGCAGCTGCTTCTAATAAACTTTTAGGAACACCTTCACGATAATATGAAGGAAGAACAACACAGTCGTTCTCCATCAGAATTTTTTCTATTTGATCGGTCTTGCCTAAAAAGTTGACAATGCTGTTTTGATGCCAAGAATTAATCTTATCTTTTGACACCGCTGATGGATTTCTTTCATCAACAAATCCCGCAAGACTAAAGAGAACTTTTTGACCGTATTTTTCTTTTAATTTAGCAGCGGCCTCAGCATATTCTAATATGCCTTTTTCTTTGATTAGCCTTGCAATTAAAACAAACTTAACAATTCCATCCTCGTCACGACAGGTATAATGAAATCGCTCCAAATCCACTCCCGATCCTGGGATTATTTTGCTTTTTTCAATTGTAGCTATTTTTCTATCCAAGAATATTTTCCGGTCTTCTCTATTTTGAAAGAAAATCACATCGGCACGTCGTTGAGAGATTTTATAAAGAAAACTAATAAACTTTTCAGACATTGATTTCCCAATAAACGCCGTACCAAGACCCGCTATATTGTTGACCACTTTTGCGGGCAAAAAGTATGCAGCCAACGTACTATAAATATTGTTTTTAGGAGTGAAGTTAAATATTAAATCAGGTCGGATTTTATAGTAAACAAAAATAAATGATAATAATGTTATTGCTTCTTTTAAAGGATTCATTCCTCTACCAGAAATTTTAAGATTGATACAAACACAGCCTAATTCTTTAAGTTTTGATGTGTAATCATCACTGGGGGCAACAATGAAAACTTTATTTCCAGTCTCAATAAATTGTCTGATAGTGTTTCTTCGAAAATTATACAAATACCAACCAGTATTGGCAGACAAAACAACTTTTTTCATTGAAGACGCTCACAACCTTGAATGTTTTTTTTCCAAAAAATTAATCTAGTAGATAAACTAACAACTAATGCCAAAATTAAAATCTGCAGCCACAAACTTAAATATGTCATAAAACTTTCATGAAAAAATGCAAAAACAATGCTATATGCAAAAAGAGAGTAAAATATTTTTGCCCATAAAGAAAAATAACTTAATTTCCACAAAACTCCACAAATAAAACCGTGTATTGAACTGACAATGATAGATACAAACCAACCATAAACAACATAATCCGAATATGCTGTATACACGTTAGTAGGAACACCGACATACACAAATGGACGATGCAAACTTGAAGGAACTTCCTCCCCACTCAACTTAGCAAAAAACCTTAAAAGGTTGCTATCTCCTAATTTGTCCCACAAAAGATAATTCTCTTGCATAGCTATTGTTGGACTAGATATATACATAGTTAGATAAGTTTTTAATGCTAAAATAAAGTTAGATGAATCATTATTGCGTACAACAAAACTGAAAAATAGGAACACACATACACCTAGCAAAGCAAATAATAATATTGATTTCAACCTCCTTTTTGTCATTATAAAGAAAGTAGAAATAAACAACATAAAAGTGGCTTGTTTGGATGTACTTGCGATTGAAACTGCCAGCAAAAGGATAAGCATTAGTATGAGTAATAATTTATTCTTTGAAGTATTTTCCCTCGCGATTAATAGCCACCCCCATAAGACATATATTACTGTTAACAAGTATTGTATTTGAGAATGACCTTCGCTCACCTCCTCTGATCTAATTTCATGAAGTGATTGTCTAATTTCAGACAATGATGTCCCATAACCATTAAATCGCAAAATAACATATGCTGAAGCAACAGTTACAAATACAATGACAAGAGTATTATAACTAATACGTGATTCTAACCTATAATTTTGATTACTCGTCCCTTTTAAGCACAAAGCCCCTGACAACGAACTAAACGAAAAAATAACCACATTAGCGAATATAAACAACTGAGTCTCTAGTTCAAATTCATAGACAAGAATATCAGAAGTCCATATTATAATTAATGAAACAAAAATAAAAGATGATGATAATAAAAAAGCTGGATTAAATACATCTCGTGAAAATCTATAGAAAAAAAGAACCAATGGTAGTAGCAATATAATTAAGTACATATCTCACCGTTAAGTACCTTTATATTTAAAAAACTATTCAACTGCTTCATGAAGAGCTTTCTTTAAATAATAACCACAAGAAATTTGACGACCAACACGTTTAGCACCTTCAAAATAAACATCATGATTGCTAGTATTTTCTAAGAAAATAGATATATCAGAAAGTTTTTCAATTAAAACGCCACATTTTTCTCTCATTACGAAATCGGCCAGAGCAGATTGTTTCCAAACAAATATCGGCAAACCCAATGATAAATATAATGAAGCTTTATGTGGGTTGTTATATTTCAGGTACTCTCCATAGACTCCTTCACATGTCAAATGAGAATTACCATCCCATACCAACCCATAGAGCTTTTTATTTAAATTTAATATAACTTCAGGTTCATTAGCCTCAAAAACGCCATGATAAACGAGATGTTCATTTACTCCATTATAATTAATACCAAACAAATCAATTGGGATCTTGCTTTCCCAGTGATAAAGATACCCAGCCTTTTGTTGAGATAAATTGCCTGCAATTAATAGCCCAATTTTTTTATCTGAATTATCAGACAATATTTTTTTTGATGTTAACAAATAGTCAAAAATGCCTAACGTGATAATCTTATTACGAGATATACCTATACTCTCTAAATAATTATTCATGGAAGGGTTGTGGCTTATAATTTTAAACGCTTTAAATAAAACCTCGTCTTCAGTAACATTACGTCTCAATGAATTTAGGTCGTGAATAATAAATATGACTTTCAGTTTACGGAAAGAAACAAAATAAGAAAGAATTATATTATATGGTTTCGCCAGCGGATAGTTAAAAACAATAATCTCTGCACTGTTAATTTTCATCAAAAACAGAATTAGTGACAAGGCACTTTTAAATCGAGAATACAAAGATCCAATGCTTAGTGGTAGCTTAACAATTCTTCCGCCAATAGCCTCAGCAATCTCTTTGGAATCAAATCTCGCTTTAAATCCTGCATGATTAGCGGTTTCAGTTAAATCGTGAACAAAAATAAATTTAGACATAAATATTCTTATACTAGACTATTATTTAGCTTGTTTAGAAACAAAATGTAAAGCTGATGCGATTACTTGATGCATATCGTAGTATTTATATTCAGCCAGTCGCCCACCAAATGACACGTTATTGTCTTTGTCAATTAATGTTTTGTACTTTTTATACAACTCCATATTTTTTACATCATTAACAGGATAATAAGGTTCATCTCCAACCGACCACTCTATCGGGTATTCCCTAGTAATGATGCTATGAGGAGTATCAACGGGATCAAAATGTTTGTGCTCAATTATTCGAGTATAAGGGACTTCAGCCTCAGTGTAATTTATTACTGCATTTCCCTGATAATTATCTACATCAACTTTTTCGGTTTCAAAACGTAATGATCGGTATTCTAATTGACCATAACAATAGTCAAAGTACTCGTCAATTGGACCAGTATATATAATTTTATCGGCAAGAGAGCTCAATTCTTTCTTGTTTTTTAAAAAATCAACGCCTAATTGAACGTCAACCCCTTCCAGCATTTTTTCAACCATTTTAGTATACCCCCCAATAGGGATACCCTGGTAACGGTCAGAAAAATAGTTATTATCATAAGTCATACGAACTGGTAAGCGACTGATAATAAACGCTGGCAATTCAGTGGTTCTTCTTCCCCACTGTTTTTCAGTATAACCTTTTATAAGCTTTTCATAGATATCGCGACCAACTAATGAAATTGCTTTTTCTTCAAGATTTTCAGGCTGTTTATCGCCTAACTCCTTTCGCTGTTCGTTAATAATCGCTAATGCTTCCGAAGGTGTTTTTGTACCCCAGAGCTGATAAAAGGTATTCATATTAAATGGGAGATTATAAAGTACACCTTGATAGTTTGCCAATGGCGAGTTTGTGAATCTATTAAACTCAACAAATGAATTTACATAATCCCAAATTTTTTTGTCATTCGTGTGGAAGATATGTGCACCATATTTATGAACATGTATTCCATTATTATTTTCTGTAAATGCATTCCCGGCAATATGATCGCGTTTTTCAACGACAAGTACTTTTTTCCCCATTTTTTTAAGTTCGAAAGCACATACTGACCCAAAGAGACCCGCACCAACTATAAGATAATCGTACATTAAACCCACCAATCATTTAATAATATATATATGTTTATAACGCAGAAATAAATACATTGAGATCGTTACAAATGATTCTGTAATCAGAAGAGATACCGCAGCTCCGACTTCGGAGTAATAATAAATAAGAGGATAAATAATTATTAGATTAATTACCCCACTGGCAAGAAGGATACGGCTAAATTGTTTTTTATAGTTATGTGTCAACATTGTCTGCACTCCAAAAATATTGCTTAAAATCACAACAAAAGGAAGGAATGCAATCAAGCGAAGAACGTCAACTGATTTTTCATAGCCAACGCCAGCCCCAAACTCAATAAGCCACGGAGATAAAATAAAAAGAAGAATTGAACCAATAAATGCCAAACCTCCAACATAACGAACACACTTTCTTATTAACGACAATGCCGCTTGATATTCATTATCAAACAAAGTGTTTATTCTTGGATATATAGCTTGGGTTATTGGGCTAAGTAAGCCTTGCGCCGCATTTCTGATTGTGTTTGCAGCATTGAAAATCCCTACAGCTACCGGACCGGCAACAAAACCTAGAATAACAGTGGTGCTAATCGTATAAAGGCTGATAGCTGATGTAGAAAGGAATACATGCCAACCGTTAATAAGACTTAGTTTTATTTGTGTAAGATTAAAGCAAAAACCGGAAACCCAGCCTCGATTAACAATTAAAAATAGACCAATACTCCCAGCGATGAAATTTACCGACCCCTGAATTAACGCTGCTAACCAAATATCCTTTTGTGAAGATACAAAAATGAATGTGAGAGGTATGACACAACACCTTGCAGAAATAGTACATAATGTTATCCATTTCATTTTTTCTATACCCTGAAAAAACCAGACTGGATAAATTATATTTCCTATAACCAAAGGTGAAAAAGCCAGAAGAATATACCAAACACTGTTATATTGCGGGATAAAAAGACACGCAATTAAAAGAATAATAAACGCGAATAATGCAAGAAAAAACTTTGCGAAAATCACACTCCAGAATATCTGGGTCAATTCATGTTTGTCATTTTTATTTTTCGCGATTTGTTGGGTGGCAGTCCAGTTAAATCCATAATCAGTCACAAGAACAAGATATTGCATTGAGGCCTGACAAAAACCAAGTAGGCCAAAAAATTCTGGTCCCAAGACTCTAACAAGATATGGAAATGTGATGAGAGGTAATATGTAAGAACTCCCCTGAACCAAAGCAAGATATAATATATTTTTATTGAGAGTTGAGTTGAATGTCACTAAACACCATATATGTCGCAATAAATTTGGCACGCTACCGCCCCTGGCTTAATAGCTACCAGTGCACTAACGAGGGATGTCTATATGTCAACACGATTCAAGCTAGAAACCACTCTAGAATCTGTTGTTAAGTCTTTGTTATTGTGTTCATAAAGCACCTATAAAACAAGTGGAAAACATGTTTTTGAGCATCAAGATTCAAGTTTTCCTGAATGATGACAAGAATTATATTAATACTAATGGCAGCATGAGAATATAGTACTTAAACCTTTACTCTCATCTGCCTTTTAGCGTGCCGAATACCATAAGCGTATTTAATATTCTGCCAGCAGCTTCTCAATCCGGCTTCTGAACTTCGCCCCTTCCTTCAGGTTACGCAGCCCATAGTTCACAAACGCCTGCATATAGCCCAGCTTCTTACCGCAGTCGTAGCTCTCACCGGTCATCAGCATCGCATCGACAGACTGCTTCTTCGCCAGCTCGGCAATCGCGTCGGTGAGCTGAATACGCTCCCAGGCACCTGGCTCGGTTTTTTCCAGCTCGGCCCAGATATCCGCGTTCAGAACATAACGGCCAACCGCCATCAGGTCTGAGTCCAGCGTCTGTGGCTGATCCGGTTTTTCGATGAATTCCACAATGCGGCTCACCTGCCCTTCCGTCTCCAGCGCTTCTTTGGTCTGGATAACAGAGTACTCGGAGAGATCGCCTTTCATGCGTTTCGCCAGCACCTGGCTACGACCCGTTTCATTGAAACGTGCCACCATGGCCGCCAGGTTGTAACGCAGCGGGTCGGCAGAAGCGGTATCAATGATGATATCCGGCAGCACCACGATGAACGGGTTATCACCCACAACCGGACGGGCACAGAGAATAGAGTGACCCAGACCCAGCGGCTGTGCCTGGCGCACGTTCATGATGGTCACGCCTGGAGGACAAATAGACTGTACTTCCGCCAGCAGCTGGCGTTTGACGCGCTGCTCAAGCAACGCTTCGAGTTCGTAAGAAGTGTCGAAATGGTTTTCTACCGCATTCTTTGAAGAATGGGTAACCAGGACGATTTCTTTGATCCCTGCAGCAACAATCTCGTCGACAATGTACTGAATCATTGGCTTGTCGACGATCGGCAGCATCTCTTTTGGAATGGCTTTTGTGGCTGGCAGCATATGCATGCCCAGGCCTGCTACCGGAATGACTGCTTTCAAATTAATCATTATATCTTCCACCTTAAAATGGTTGACGAATTATAGCTCTTAAACCTGTTTTCGCCAGCATGATTTGCCGTAATTCTCGGGTAATGTTACGCCCTGACCACACTAATTTCTGTAGTTGTAATCTGATTCGATCACAATTTCGTACCAGGAATAGTCTCAAAACTGACGCTTGTCGATTAACTGTGCGGAAGCGCAAAATTCAGCCGTTCGGTATTCACCACCTGCTGATCGACCCGGTCAATATCCACCGAACTTTGTCCTTTCTCATTCACTGCTTTAATGTTCGCCAGTGACAGCAGCGTCTCGTCTCTCGCCATGAATTTCCCCCGCACGTCCTTACGCAGGTCGAAATTGATCTTCAGGGCCGGGCCCACAGCGGCTTCCTGCATCACATTGATATTGCGCATAAAAAGATGCTGGGGCTTATTGTGCAGCTCCAGGGTGGCGCGCTGCATCTCAACGTTGGTAATCGCCACAAACGACGTCGCGTTACCGGATGAAATTTGTATTCCGCGCAGCTTATAGGCAAGCTGGCGATTATCGAGATGGATATTGTTGAGTTTGAAGTTCTGTGGAATGGACAAATAATCGCCCTTTATCACCCCATAACCGATTAACATGCCGGCGCTATTGACCATGTCGACATTATCAATAATGAAATTATCACAGCCATAAATCGCTACCGTAGCGTTATCAATTCCCGCCTTTTTACTGAAGTCAGGGGTGATATTTTTGGCCTTTATATTGCGGATAACAAAATGTTTTCCGTTTTCGACGTGCACCAACTGACGACAGTTGCTGCCAGTGATGTTGGCCACCACGAAGTTCTTAACGGTTTGCTTCTCAGGATAGTCGTTATCGTAGGTACTTCCGGCAAGACCAATGCCAATGCCCCAGTTGATCTTGCCGTTGGTGCAGTTGATGTTGTCGATCACATGGTCGGAAATCAGGATATTGCGGTCATTAATGGCGACGTTCCACTCGATCGCATCGCCCTGCAGGTGGCTAAATTTGCTGTTGGTGATGCGGGCGCCGTCCACCTGGTTATGGAAACCCTGGCGCAGAATGGCATAGTTGGCCTGGCTCACGCGGATGTTATCAATGACCAGATTGCGCATCACGCTGGGCTTCTTACCGCCGATGTAGATCTGCGTCACCGGACCAAACCCGCTCATCGCGAGTCCTTTGATAGCACAGTCAGAGCCGCGAACGTCCAGGGTAATATTTTCCGTGCGTCCCTCGCCCTCGCCAATGACCTTACTGCCCTCCTGCAGGACAAAGCGGCCCCGTCCGTTGCCGGTTAACGCCCCGCGGATTAGCAGCGTTTTCCCGTCAGGAATGAAAATGCCGGTATTGATGTTTTCGCAGGTCAGCCCTGCGGGGACCACAACCGTGTCCCCTTCGGTAAACGCCTGCTTAAAGGCGGCGATCCAGTCGTTGTTATTGTACTGATTAACAGAAACCGTTCTTCCGCCTGCCGCCCGCGCAAGGCGGGAGGAGAGCAGCGGCGTGGCCGCCAGCGCGGAGAGAGAAGAGACAAAAGTGCGTCGGGTAATCTTTTTCAGCATACAACCTCGGCGTTACAACGTTTGCAGCAGGCTCGCTAACTGACGATTGATCACCTGCTGGTTAAAATCTGCCTCGACTTTTTGTCGGGCATTGTGGAGCACGGGCTCCAGCGCCTGCTGGTCGATGTCGCTGAAAGCGGCTAAGCGGTCGGCCAGCGCCATGGCGTTATTTTCCGGCACCAGCCAGCCGGAATAGTCAGACTGGATAAGCTCCGGGATCCCGCTGTGCAGGGTCGATACCACCGGAATGCCGACGGCCATCGCCTCCATTAACGCCACCGGGATGCCTTCCATGTCGCCATCGGTGCCCGTTACGGACGGCAGCAGGAAGACGTCCGCCTCGTCGAGCATCGCCTTGACCTCGTGGCTCGGCTTAAAGCCCGGCATCTCGACAACATCTTCAAGCTGATATTGTTCGATAAGCGTGCGCAGACGACGCTCCCACGGGCCAATCCCGAGAATGCGATAGTGGAAATCCACCCCGCGCGCCTTCAGCTGGCGGCAGGCTTCAATCGCCACATGCAGCCCTTTTTTCTCGGTCAGGCGAGCAACGGAGATAATTTGCAGCGGTTTGCCCGGCACCTTCACCGGACGGCGGGTAAAGCGCGTGAGATCCACGCCCATGCGCGAAACAGCAATTTTCTCTCCCGGGCAGCCCATGTTTTTAAGGCGTCCGGCCCACAGTTCGCTGATAGGCAGCATCATGTCGCCGCGGCGGAAAAGCTGCTGATACTCCGGCGTGTAGTGGTTCAGCACTTCACGGCTGGAGATGTCAATGCCGTGGAAAATGGTCGCGATTTTCCCGTCGATCACCCCCAGTTCACGCAGTTTCGCCGCGGTGACGCCCGCCGGGCCAAAGTGGGCGATAAACACATCCGCACGATACGGCTGCGCCGTTTGCCCGCAAATGGCCGACAGGATCAGATTGCGCGACTCCGCGCCATAGCGGGAAATATTCAGCGCGCGCCAGGTCGACGGGCGATGGATCCCGCGTAAGGTCTGGCTGGCCCGGTGGCGCAGTTTGCTCAGCTTCCCGGACGGCTCATCCTGCAGCCAGCGGGTTTTCGCCTCCAGCCCGTACTGGCTATACGCCGCATGGGTGTTTTGGGTATCGCCCTTTTGCAGGGCGATGATCTCCACGTCATATCCCATATCGATAAACGCGGTGATTTGGTTCAGAACAAAGGTTTCAGACGACAGCGGAAATTTCAGTAAGAAGAAACCAACCTTCATTTCCCCTCCCGGACGCGATCGAGTACCGATTTCACCATCCCCATCCCCTTCTCGCGCTCGGCTTTCACCGCCACGGCCAGGCGTTCATTGATGGCAGGCAACTGACCCAGCGTGTCCCCGACCATCGCACCGAGCGAACCATCCAGCAGATGACGGATATCCACGGCCATTTCCGGCATACCGAGCTGCTGCATGATCCCGGCGGACTTGTGCTCATAGTTAATGGCAATCGCCGGCGTACCGAAGTTCATGGAGATAATCGCCGAGTGCAGACGAGTGCCCACCGTCAGGTCGCAGGCGGAGAGCAGCTTGCCCATCTCGAGGTCATTCAGTTCGTCCATCACCACGTGATAGCGGGACGGGTCATTGACCAGGTTGCGCAGGTTGAGCGCCACCATGCGGTCGTCTTTGTTATAGCTGTCGATACCGGTGCAGGTGGAGAGCGCCAGCACCTGATAACCGCTGTCCAGCACGCGGTTCACCACGTCAGCGAACGCTTTCTCATATGCCGCCTGCGTGGTACCTAAACGTTTATCGAAGGGGGCCAGCTCGCGCAGGGTAATCGCGACGGTTTTCTGTTTCGCCGCCACATCCAGCCAGTGCTGCACCGCGTAGCTTGCCTGGAAGCTCTCTTCCTGATGATCCACCAGCCAGGCCGTGTCCACGCCGTGCTCCACTTTCGAGGTGTCGATCTCGCTGCGCTTCATCATTTCAAGACTGACCGACTCGCGCAGGATCAGGGCATCGCAGTGGCCGAAAACGTAGTTTGCCAGCTGGTTAAACTGCGGATCCTGGAACGGCCCCACGCTGTGACCAATCATAAACAGCGGCTTTTTCGCCATGAACGTACACAGCGCATGTTCAAACTGCGGTACACCGTACAGATCGACGAAGAACGACCCGCCGACCTGAATAATCGCGTCATAGCCCGACAGCAGACGAACGAAATCGGTAAAGCCCTGGGCGATAGCGATGTTGCGCAGCTTGCCGGTATCGGTCACCCGGGAAAGCAGCACCTGGTGCTGGTAGCGACGACGCAGCACTTTCTTCACGCGCCCCATCACGCCCGCGGCGTTGTTATGCTGTTTCATCTGGCTGTAGAGCGGGTCGCCCATCACCGGGCGATTGAGTAACCAGGATGAGCTGACCGGATAACGGCTCATCACGTCCACTTCGGTCTCAGGCTTAAGGGTGTTAATCGCATCCAGTAAACCGCGCAGGATGGCGCTGTCGCCACGGTTGCCGCAGGTATGGTTGCCAAGAATTAATAATTTCATAATGGCCTCTTAAATAACTAGCCTGCGCGAAGCAGCGTTTTCATTTTTTCGTTACGGCAAAACTGGCGCTTCATCTCCACCACCAGCGCATTGCGTGACAGCACAATCATCACGACGAATGCCAGCGCGCCCGCGGCAACCTGCACCGCCAGCAGCGCCGCCAGCGGCAGATGACCGGTCAGGATCATGCCCAGGCCGTAGCTCACCGCCAGGGTCGGCAGGGAGAGATAGAACGGCAGCCACAGGCTCAGGATGTACTGACGGTAGCTGGAGCCCAGCACCGGCTTGAGCATGATGAAGTAGCTCAGCACGGTGTTGACGACCTGCACCAGCAGGAAGCCAAGCGTGACGCCGATGGCGCCCGCCATGTGTCCACCGACGATGATTGCCGGAATAAACAGGAAGGTTTTAAAGACGTTGAACTTAAAGCTGATATCCACGCGCGCTTTTGCCATCAGCAGAGAACCGATCGGATTCCCCACGGAGCGCAGCAGCCCCACCACGCAAAGCAGCTGCAGGATCGGGATAATACCGTTCCATTTTTCACCAAACACCAGCGGCACGAAATTGCTGGAAACCACCATCAGCCCCAGCAGAACCGGGAAGTTGATAATCCCCACCACGGAGAGCAGCTTGTAGAAATTGACCCGCAGCTTCTCGGTGTCGTCCTGAATCTTGGCGAACGCCGGGAACAGCACGCGGGTAATAATCGGGTTCAGCTTCATCGGCGGGACGACCGCAACGTTATAGGCCAGGTTGTAGCCCCCCGCGACGCTCGCCCCGAGAATACGGGCCAGCACCAGCGTGGAGAGATTGGTGTTCACATAGTTGATGATGCTGTCCGCCGTCAGCCATGCGCCAAAACGCAGGTTGGAGGAGACGGACGCCAGTGAGAAATGCAGCCCCGGACGGTAGATCTTGCGGCCAAAATAGCCGAACAGCAGCGTGCGCACGGCAGAGTTAACCAGATACCCCAGAATGGCGGTCATGGCCAGCGGCCAGAAATGGGCGCTCACCACGGTGAAGGTAAAGCCCGCCAGCACGGCGCTGGTCTCGATCATGCCGATCTTGTTGAACTCCAGCTCTTTCTGCATCAGCGCGCGGAACTGCTGCCCGTGGGGGATCACCACGAAAGCAAACGACAGCGTACGCATCAGCGGCGCCAGATCCGGGCTGTGCAGCACGCTGGCGATGGTATCGCTCAGCAGGAACACCAGCACAAACACGAAAATCCCCAGCCCGACGTTCAGCCAGTAGAGCGTGGTCAGCTCCAGATGGCTAATCTCTTTGCGCTGGATAATCGAGTTGGCGATACCAAAATCAGACAACGTATCGGCCAGCGCGATAATCACCAGCGAAACGGTCAGCAGGCCGAACTGGTGGTTATCGATAATGCGCGCCAGCACGGTCATCTGCACCAGGCCGAGGCCAATGATGACGATGGTCGCCATCGCTGACCACTTGGCGCCGCTGATGGTTTTTTCACGTAAGCTCATCTTAGTACGCCGCTTTGTTCACGAAACCTTTAAAGATGGTCAGAAAAACAATCTTGATATCAAACCAGAGGCTCCACTCACGGATGTACTCCAGGTCGAATTCAATGCGTTTTTCCATTTTTTCCAGCGTGTCGGTTTCACCGCGCCAGCCGTTGATCTGCGCCCAGCCGGTGATGCCTGGCTTCACTTTATGGCGCAGCATGTAGCCTTCAATCAGCGAGCGGTACTGTTCGTTGTGGGCAACCGCATGGGGACGAGGTCCGACAATCGACATGCCGCCGGTAAAGACGTTGATAAACTGCGGGAGTTCATCCAGCGAGGTACGGCGCAGGAAGTTCCCCACGCGGGTCACGCGCGGATCGTTCTGCGTGGCCTGGGTGACCACTTTGTCGTTTTCCATCACCTTCATGGAGCGGAATTTCCACACCATAATGGGCTTACCGTCCATGCCGTAGCGGGTCTGGCGGAAGATAACCGGCCCGGGAGAGCTCAGCTTCACCGCCAGGGCAATGCAGCACAGCACCGGGGAGATCAGCAGGAGGATCAGTGAAGAGAGCACGATATCTTCCAGACGCTTCAGCACGCGGTTAATCCCTGACAGCGGCGTGTCGTACAGCGGTACCACCGGCACGCCGTTCACCTCTTCAATGCGGGAGTGAAGGATGTTGAAGGTAAACACGTCCGGGATCAGGATCACCGAGCAGGTGGTATCCGCCAGCTCGCGCATCAGTTGCTTAATGCGGGATTCGTCTTTCATCTGCATAGCGATGTAAACGTTGTGAATTTTGCCCGCTTTGGCATCGTCAATCAGCTGTTCGTAGTTGCCCGCCCAGTCCGCAGGCACGCCGCCCGGCTTCGCGTCGTGATAAATCCCGACCACTTCAAACCCTAACCACGGCTCTTTGCGGAAGCTGTCGAGCAGCACCTGCCCGACCGGCAAATCCCCTGCTACGGCAACGAAGCGACGGTTATAGCCCCGGTTACGCAGCCAGCCCGCGCCGAAGCGGATCAGGGAGCGACAAACCACCATGCCGACGCTGGTCACCAGATACCAGCAGAGATAGGTCACCAGACGATTATCAAAATCATGGCTGAACGCCACCAGACCCGCACTGAAGATCAGGCTTAAGGTCCAGTTCTGCAGCAACAGCATCAGTTCGGTGGTCATTTTGACGCCACGCCACGAACGATAGAAATCCGTCATCCCGCCGATCATCTGAAACACAACCAGCGCAATCAGTGCCATCAGCAGATGCATGTATAAGAACGATTGCCCGCTGATCCGACACACCGCCCACAATCCACCGACCATGATGGTGATATCAGAAAAACGCTGCACCATAGAGATTAACGATGCATTCGTTCTCGCTCGTTCGCGTTTTTTTAGATTCGTCATCGTTGTTCCTGTATTCGGTTTCCCCTCCCACCGGGAGGGGCAAATATTACTGATTCAACAGCGCCAGAATGTCCTTCGTTCGGGCTTCCATCAGCGCGGTGTCGGCGCGGGATTCCACGTTCAGGCGCACCACCGGCTCGGTATTGGACGAGCGCAGGTTAAAGCGCCACTGCGGGAACGCCATGCTGATGCCGTCGGTGCGGTCAATTTCCAGCGCGTGAATGGCAAAGTGCTGCTCCACGCGGGCAATGGCCTCGGCAGGCTGCGCCAGCTTGCTGTTGATCTCTCCGCTCGCCGGGAACGCCGCCATACGGTCGCGTACCAGCTCGCCGAGGGTTTTCCCCTTCAGGCACAGCAGCTCGGTCACCAGCAGCCACGGGATCATCCCGCTGTCGCAGTAGGCGAAATCACGGAAGTAGTGGTGGGCGCTCATCTCGCCGCCGTAGATGGCGTCTTCTTCGCGCATGCGTTCTTTAATAAAGGCGTGACCGGTTTTGGACATCACCGGCGTGCCGCCTGCGGCAGAGACCACGTCAACGGTGTTCCAGGACAGACGCGGGTCATGAATGATCTTCGCGCCAGGGTTTTTCTCAAGGAACGCTTCCGCCAGCAGGCCGACAATGTAGTAGCCTTCGATGAACTGGCCTTTCTCGTCGAACAGGAAGCAGCGGTCGAAATCGCCGTCAAAGGCGATCCCCATATCCGCGCCATGCTCGATGACCGCGTTACGGGTGTCGTCGCGGCACTCCGGCAGCAGCGGGTTAGGAATACCGTTCGGGAAGTTGCCGTCCGGTGTGTTGTGCACTTTGACGAACGTCACCGGCACGTTAAGCGCTTTAAAGCGGGCTTCCAGGGCATCCACCACCGGGCCGGCCGCGCCGTTACCGGAGTTAATCACCAGCTTCAGCGGCTTGAGGTTTGCCACGTTGATGTAGCCCAGCAGGTGGTCGATGTACTCTTTCTGCAGGTTGATTTTTTTGTAGCTACCGCGCTTCGCCTCGTTCACCGGCGGGAAATCGTTAGCTTCTGCCAGACGCTGCACGTCGCGCAGTCCGGTGTCGCCGCTGATAGGACGCGCACCCTTGCGCACCAGTTTCATGCCGTTGTAATCCATCGGGTTATGGCTGGCGGTGACTTCGATCCCGCCGTCCACGCCGAGGTGGAAAGTGGCAAAATAGATCTCTTCGGTCCCGGACAGGCCGATGTCCAGCACGTCCACCCCCGCGTCCTGCAGCCCTTTCGCCAGGGCCAGCTTCAGGGATTCACTGGTCAGACGCACGTCGCCGCCCAGCACGATGGTTTTTGGCTTCAGATATTCGCCGTACGCGCGGCCAATGCGCCACGCAATGTCTTCATTCAGCTCTTCGCCCAGCTTGCCGCGAATATCGTAGGCTTTAAAACAGGTTAACTTTTCCATGATGACCCCTTTTTCAGGCAACAGTTGGCCCGCCCGATTAACAGGCAAAATTGTTTTTATTCATTCGTAGGCCGGATAAGCGAAGCGCCATCCGGCGTTTAAGACGGTGCTAGACCCGGCCGTAGCGGTCCTGGAAGCGCACGATATCGTCCTCTTCCAGATACGAGCCGGAGCGCACCTCAATTAAGTCGAGAGGAATTTTCCCCGGGTTCTCCAGACAGTGCGTCGCCCCCAGCGGAATATAGATGGACTCATTTTCGCCCAGCAGTTTCACTTCACCGTCGATGGTGACCTTCGCCGTACCTGCTACCACCACCCAGTGCTCCGCGCGGTGGTGGTGCATCTGCACCGACAGCCCCTCGCCCGGTTTCACGGTGATGCGCTTCACCTGATAACGTTCGCCCGCATCGATGGAGTCGTATTTGCCCCACGGACGGTACACTTCGCGGTGGATGTGGTGCTCGTGTCGGCCATCCGCCTTGATCTTCTCAACCACTTTTTTAACGTCCTGCACGGCGTTACGGTCGGCAATCAGCACGGCGTCTTTCGTCTGAACCACCACCAGATCTTTCACCCCGACCGTAGTCACCAGGCCGGATTCGGCGTAGACGTAGCTGTTCTCGGTTTTGTGGCTAATCACATCACCGTGATGGACGTTACCCTCCGGGGTATGGGCGCTGATCTCCCACAGAGAGGACCAGGAGCCCACATCGCTCCAGCCCGCATCCATCGGCACCACCACGGCGTCTGCCGTGCGCTCCATGACCGCGTAGTCAATAGACTCTTCCGGACAGGCGAGGAAAGCTGCTTCGTCGACGCGGATAAAATCGAGATCCGGATCCACCACGTTCATGGCTTTTTCGCAGGCGCTCAGGATATCCGGACGGTATTTCTGCAACTCTTCCAGATAGCGACCGGCGCGGAACAGGAACATGCCGCTGTTCCAGTAATATTCCCCGCTGGCGACGTAGGCCTGCGCGGTTTCCAGATTCGGTTTCTCAACGAACTGCGCCACGTCGAACGCCACGCTGTCGCCTTCGCCCGGCGTTACGTTGCCGCGACGAATATAGCCATAGCCGGTTTCCGGCAGATCCGGCACGATGCCGAAGGTCACCAGCTTGCCACTTTCCGCGTAAGGAATGGCCGCGCGAACCGCGTCGCGGAAGGCCTCTTCCTGCTGGATAACATGGTCTGCCGCCAGCACCAGCATCAGCGGATCACAATCCGGGCTGCTGCGTTTTGCCGCCAGCGCCGCCAGAGCGATCGCGGGTGCGGTGTTGCGTCCGGCAGGCTCCAGAATGATATTTTCTGTGAGTTTGTTCAGCTGGCGCAGCTGCTCGGCAACAATAAAACGGTGCTGTTCGTTACAAATCACCACCGGGCTTTCACACTCCACGCCCTGCAGACGGTTTACCGTCGTCTGCAGCATGGTGAGATCCCCTTTCAGGCAGAGGAACTGTTTTGGATAGAGCACGCGGGACAGCGGCCACAACCGGCTACCAGAGCCACCAGCCATCACAACCGGATACAAAGTGGTTTGACTCATGATTTATCCCCGTATATCTGCAATAAATTGGCTCAGCACGTTCTCTTTATCGAGCGTGCGTTCGGCATATTCACGTGCCACCGTGTTTACTTTTGGCATGGCAAGTGCCTGTTCAATGCCGGAGACCAGCGCCGGGACCGATTCCGGCTCCACGCACACCGCAATCCCCGGGTAGCTGTCACACAGCTGGCCTAATTCGGTTTCGGCTTCGGCCGTAATCACCGCGTTACCGCCCACTGCCAGAATGTTGGTCAGCTTGGACGGCAGCACCGCATCCGCCGCGCCGCGTTTTTGCACCACCAGATGGCAGTCGCCCATCTTCAGCAGCGCAGGCAGTGCCTCGTAGGACTGAAGCGGGAAGAACTTCACGTTGGACAGGCCGCGCTCGCTCGCCATCTTCTCCAGCCGCGCTTTCCCACCGCCCTGCCCGACAATCACAAACATCCATGGATGCTGGCTCAGCTGCTGAGCCGCTTCAATCACGTTCTCCAGCCCCTGCTTTTCGCCGATGTTGCCTGAGTAAAGAATGATTTTTTGATCATCAGGCAGACCGAGCTCTGCACGTAACGTCTGGGCGTCTTGCTCAGTCACTTCGCGAAAACGCGCCACTTCGGACCAGTTCGGGAAGAAGATCACCTTCTGGGCCGGGACGCCCTTCTCCTGCGCCTTGTTCATCATTGAGCGCGAAATGGTCGAGACATAATCGACGTTATGCAGACCACTACGCTCAAACGCGCTGGCGAGCTTCGCCACCTTGCCGCCTTTGCTTTTGCCTGCCATCCCCAGGCCCAGCATGGCGTCAACTTCATAATCCTGAATGTGCAGCAGGGTGCGTGCGCCGGAGAGTTTGCCCAGCAGGCGCATGCCCGGCGTGCAAAACAGCGTCGGCACCACGCCGATGATGCGATCCGGCTTCCAGCGACGCTGCGCCATCAGCGGGAAGAAGCTGCTCAGCGCAAAGCTGCCGAGATGAATCAGCCGTTTCAGCGTCGAGGGCTGCTTCGGCACATACAGCGGACAGCGCCAGACGGTCGCCGCGCCCTCTTCGCGACGGTAGCGCCAGCTGGAGTAGCGCTCCCCCACTTTCCATTCCGGGTAGTACGGCGGCGCGGTAATGACCCGCACGTCATGTCCCTGGCTCGCCATCCACTCGACCATCTCGCCGGTATATTTCCCGATACCGGTCAGCTCCGGCGAGTAGTTGATTCCGTATACAAGGATCTTCATAGGCCCGGCACCTCAGACTGACGATCGGCAAGGAAATAGGCACGGCTGTTGTCGTGCACATTGTCGCTCGCCAGCAGCGCCTCTGGCGTCTGCCAGCGGTAGTCGTCATGCTGAGAATCAGGCAGACGCAGGTCTGCCTCACTCACCTTCAGGCGGAACCCCAGCACGATGTAGTGCGTGGAGAACCCGGTACCTGAAAAGTTATCGTCATAGAAGTGCTGCCAGACCCCGTAAAACTGGCCCGCTGCCATCGGCAGCTGCAGGCCCAGTTCCGCCAGAGTGAGACGCTCAAACGCATCGCTCAACGTCTCATCCTTCTGCACGCGCCCGCCGGGCACGAACCAGAAGCCCTGTGCAGGACGGTTGGTTCGTTTCCCCAGCAAGAACTCGCCGCGTTCGTTCTCCACGATCAAATCAATTGAGATGAGCGGAGTGGAACGCACCACCGTGGCAAAATCTTCCTGACTTAAAAACATCATTACCCCCGGAAGCGATGCTGGTTTTCCAGGAACCACTGGTAGGTACTGGCCAGCCCCTGCTCCAGTGACACCTCGTGATACCAGCCCAGCTGATGCAGTCGCGTCACGTCCAGCAGTTTGCGCGGCGTGCCGTCCGGCTTGGTGGCGTCAAACACCACTCGGCCTTTGTAGCCCACCACCTGCGCGATGGTTTGCGCCAGCTCGCGAATGGTGCAGTCCACGCCGGTGCCCACGTTGATGTGCGACAGCATCGGCTCGGTGTTCTCCTGCCACACTTCGCGATCCAGCTCCATCACGTGAATGCTGGCGGCAGCCATGTCGTCCACGTGCAGGAATTCACGCATCGGCGTGCCGCTGCCCCACACCACCACGTCCGGTGCGTTCTCGGCGGTCGCCTCGTGGAAACGACGCAGCAGCGCCGGGATCACGTGCGAGTTGCTCGGGTGGAAGTTGTCGTGCGGTCCGTACAGGTTGGTCGGCATCACCGAACGATAGTCACGGTTGTACTGGCGGTTGTAGGACTCGCACAGCTTGATCCCGGCAATCTTGGCAATCGCGTACGGCTCGTTGGTCGCTTCCAGGGTTCCCTGCAGCAGCTCGCTTTCGGCGATCGGCTGCTTCGCCATTTTTGGGTAAATACAGGATGAGCCGAGGAACAGCAGCTTGTTCACGTTGTGCAGATGCGCCGCGTGAATGATGTTGCTCTCGATCATCATGTTTTCGTAGATGAAATCCGCCGGGTAGGTGTTGTTGGCAACAATACCGCCCACCTTCGCCGCCGCCAGATACACCTGGTCAATGCGTTCGCTGGCAAAGAAGTCCTGTACCGCACGGCTGTCGAGCAGGTTCAGCTCGTCACGCGTGCGGACAATCACCTCGACGTCACCGCGCTGCTCCAGCTGTCGAACAATCGCGGAACCCACCATTCCGCGATGACCGGCGACAAAAATACGTTGTTTTGTCATTCTCAGGACTCCAGCGCGATGGCAACCTCGTAGCCATGAGACTTGAGCAGAGAGTGTTTTTTCGCTGCTTCAAGATCTTTGGCCACCATCTCAGAGACCATCTCCTGCAGAGTGGTTTCTGGTTTCCAGCCCAGTTTCTCGTGCGCTTTGGTTGGGTCGCCCAGCAGGGTTTCCACTTCAGCAGGACGGAAGTAGCGCGGGTCAACCTGGACAATCACGTCGCCTGGCTTCACGCCCGGCGCGTCGTGACCGGTCACGGACACCACGATGCCCTTCTCTTCCACGCCGGTACCTTCAAAGCGCAGTTTGATACCCAGCTGCGCGGCAGCCATTTCCACGAACTGACGTACGGAGTACTGCACGCCGGTGGCGATCACGAAGTCTTCCGGTTTGTCCTGCTGCAGCATCATCCACTGCATTTTCACGTAGTCTTTGGCATGGCCCCAGTCACGCAGGGAGTCCATGTTGCCGAGGTGCAGGCATGATTCCAGACCCTGCGCGATGTTGGCGATAGCGCGGGTGATTTTGCGGGTCACGAAGGTTTCGCCGCGGCGCGGTGATTCGTGGTTGAACAGAATGCCGTTACAGGCGTACATGCCGTAGGATTCACGGTAGTTCACGGTGATCCAGTAGGCGTACAGTTTTGCTACCGCGTACGGAGAACGTGGGTAGAACGGTGTGGTCTCTTTCTGCGGGATTTCCTGCACCAGGCCATACAGCTCAGAGGTGGATGCCTGGTAGAAACGGGTTTTCTTCTCCAGACCCAGGAAGCGAATGGCTTCCAGCAGACGCAGGGTACCCATGGCGTCCACGTCAGCGGTGTATTCCGGGGATTCGAAGGAGACCGCAACGTGGCTCATCGCGCCCAGGTTGTAGACTTCATCCGGCTGCACTTCCTGCAGGATACGGGTCAGGTTGGAGGTATCGGTCAGGTCGCCGTAGTGCAGGTGGAATTTCGGGTTCGCCGCGTGCGGATCCTGGTAAATATGATCGACACGTTCGGTGTTGAAAGAAGACGCACGACGTTTAATACCGTGTACTTCATAACCTTTTTCCAGCAGTAACTCTGCCAGGTAAGAACCATCCTGCCCGGTAACGCCGGTGATGAGAGCGACTTTAGACATGTTTATATTCCTCTGTACTTATCAAAGTTTTTCAGTTTCAACGCGTTCGCGTATCACCACTGCGGGGTTGCCACGGCAAACTGTATTTGCCGGTAGCGATTTAAAAACGCTGCTGCGGGCACCGACTACCGTGCCATCACCAACAGAAACACCCGGTGCAACAAAAACATCCGTTGCCAGCCAGCATTTTTCGCCAATCACAACAGGCGAAGCGGTAATATCAAAATGCTGACTCATAAAGTCATGGCTGCCGGTGCACAAATAACATTTCTGTGACACCACCGAATTCGCGCCAATCGTAATCTCACCCAGGGTATATAACACCGCGTCATCCCCTACCCATGCGTAATCCCCGAGCGTTAATTTCCAGGGGTAGGTAATTTTCACCGAAGGCCGAATGACTACGTTTTTTCCGATTTTTGCGCCAAACAGGCGCAATAAAAATGCTCGCCAGCGGTACAATATTTGCGGTGACCAGGCAAATAACGTTGCCTGAACGGCCCACCACAGTTGCACTTTAATACCGCTCCCGCCCCGAAAACCTTTCGGCACGGAGAAACCGCTCAGATCCTGCATTGCGTTTCCTTATATTCAGGCTTTGTTATATAAGGTTTTCGTTTTACCTGTCGTACGCAGGCGTAATAAATAAGATAATTCCGCCCAGAACCCCGGCACGCGTAATATTTTACGCTGCACATTTTTGGCATCCTGGCACAACTCCAGATTATTAGACGTTGACACGCCGCCCATTGAAAATTCCGACACCAGGCCTTTCAGGCGACGGAACGGGTAGCCGGATTTATACAGACTGGCGGCCAGCGCATAATCCGAAGAGACTTTATATTGCAAATCGTAAGGCTGTTTCTTCAGACCCTTAACCGGGAAGAAAATGGCCTGATGGCTGGCCGGCAAGCTGTGGTAGATATACCAGCCTGGCTTCGCGCTCCGGCATATTTTATGTCCGTCGCCAAAATCGAGCAGCGCGTCACCAATATACATGGCGTCCTCTTTCTGGCGCGCCAGCTGACGGGCAAACAGCGCCACGTCATCGTGGAAAACATCACCGGAATTAAGGAAGATGGCGTAGCGCCCTTGCGCCATGTTGATGCCTTTGTTCATTGCATCGTAGATGCCTTTATCTTTCTCGCTGACGTAGCGTAAGTTGAACTCACCGTTGAGTTTTTCGAGAAACTCCGCCGTGCCATCGTTCGAGCCACCGTCGACCACAATCCACTCAAAGGTGAGGCTTGGGTCGCGCGCCAGGTTACGCAGCGAGCGCCAGGTTTTTACCACCCCTTCGTAATTACGAAAAGCGACAGTAATGACGCTAAGAAACATAAGACCACCTCGTCATGAATTCGTAATATTAAGCGCTTTACGCAAAATAAACGGACAAACAATTAAGAACGCATATTCCGGGCTAAATATTGACCCGGTAAAAAACAGCGACACCGGTGTGAACAGATAAAGCTGCACGCGAAAGTTCTGGTTATCACCAAACGCGTTAATCATCATTTTGAAAACTTTAAACAGATACCACAGCGTCAACAGTACGGCGAACCACGAAAAATAAATAATTAACAGATACAGACCATTGTCTATGGTTTTACCGACATCCGCACCGTTAAAGATTCCGAATGATGCAACATATTCGTAAAGTGAGCCGAATCTTACTACGCCATCAATATGGGTTAAGGAATAACCCACCATCACCAGTGGACCAATAATGCGATAATAGGACGACGACCCTTCCGTTCCCAAATCACCCAGACGTTCTGAGATGTACGGGAATGCAAATATCACGCCTACCAGAAATACCGTCAGGGAGATAATCGCCAGCGGCAGTTTTTTCTTAATCGCCTCTTTGTTCAGGTACTGGAACGCCCACTCCAGCAGGTAAAACAGGATAAATGTCATTACCCCTGAGAACGATCCAGACAGAACAATTCCTGCAAGAATCATAGCATCGGTCTTAGGCGTTTTGATACCAAACTGTTTGATGCTGAGCCAAATTGAGATTAATGCCAGAGCAAAAAACGCCGGTTCAAAATAGAGTGCGGTGGTACGTTTCCCGCCAAACTTAATGAAGTTCAATACATAGCTGTTGCTGTAAATGAGATATTTCGAAATTATCTCCATCAGGCTGCTGCCACCGGTGAGAATAATTTGCGCCATCTCCATGGCGGCAAGCATAACAATTAACGCAACGGCAATATAAAAGAACCTAAGGATTTTCCGATAATTGTGCGGAGAAATAGTTTTAAACCGAATACTCCAGACCATACCGATAATAATGACAATATAAACAAACAGCATGGTCGAGGTGACGTATTTACTGGCATCCAGCGACTGGCCAAAGATGTAGTTAAACAGCGTCAGGCCCGTGCCCAACCCTAAGGCAATCATCAGCTTCTTCAGGTTGATTTTATCGACATACAGCAGAAGCAGAACGGGCAAGAAGGTGACGATGGTTATCGGGAAGCTTTCGCCGAGCTGGGCAATCTTGACGTTGACCAGCAGGTAGATCAGCGGCAGCAGCAGATAACTACAGATTCTGATAGAACGAGACATACTCCTCCAGCATCTGTTGTCCGCTGTATGCCTTGCGGCTGCGGTTGCGGAACGATTCCAGGTCAGTGCCAAAAACAGTCCGGGCAATCTGCGCCTTCGGCAACTGAACCAGCGGCAAAATTTCCTGTTCCGCGAAGGTTTTCCCGCCAGATTTCTCCAGCACTTCTCGCGCCGCGTCGCTGTGGGTGGCAAGTACCGGTACACCAATGGAGAGCGCTTCACAGAGGATCAGCGGATAGTTATCCACGCGGGAGCTGAACACCAGCGCATCCATTTCATTCAGCGCGCTCATCAGTTTGCGTTTGTCGGTTTCAAACCCGTGATTCACCACGTTGGCCCCTTCGAATGGCGAGAATTTGCCGAAGGTGTGCAGTTCAATTTTGTCACCCAGCGCCATCATGTCGCGCACCAGCTGCTGGTTAGTTTTGCCGTCATAGCGCAGGTCATGGGCAACGATGGCGATTTTAGGTTTGCCTGTGGTTTCCGCCACCGGCGTCAGTTCGGCAAGAATGGCTTCCGTCGCCACGTCGATGCCGTTGTTGATAATCTGGCAGCGCCCTGCCCCGTACAGGCTGTTGAAAGCATCGGCCACGTGCTGGCTCGGGGAGATAAACGTACAGCCGAGCGAGAGCATGTCGCGAAACAGCTGACGCTTTCCTTCCACCAGCTGGTGGGCGCGGTCCACTTTCACTGGCGGGTAGTTGCTCAGGGTCGGGCATTTCTGACAGTTATTTTTCCAGCCTTCGCAGCCGTCGGTAAACGCGCAGCGGCCGGTCACGCTCCAGTGATCGTGCAGCGTCCAGACAAAGCGGGTATCGGGCTTGTGGGCCTTCACCTTCTGGCAAAACGCCACCACCTCTTCCAGATTCAGCCAGTAGCTGTGCAGCACATGAAAATGGAGCACAACCGGGCCGGTGGTGCGCGTCACCGTGCGATAAAGTGAATTCAGGTTGCCAAACAGATCGCGGTTAAACAGACGGAACAGCGCAATGTTGGCAATCGACGTCAGACGCGGCGTGTGCTTCTGCACCTGCGGGAAGTTATCGTGGCTGACGCTTTTCTTGCCACCTTTGCCATAGCCGTAAATAAACCGGGACTGAAGTCCTTTTTGCAGGGCGCGCTGATGCAGATCCAGCGCCACGCCTGCTGCTCCGCCTTCTGCGAGGCGTACGTTAAATTGCAGAATGTTCATTTAATCACCTTCACGCGGGCTTTTTCTCCCACCACCAGCGCGTTATCCGGAATGCTGTCCAGCACCACGCTGCCAGCACCAATCGTGACGTTGTTACCAATCGTGATGTCACCAATGATCACCACGTTCGCGCCCAGCTCAACGTTATTGCCGATGACCGGGCAGGCCAGGCTGTCTGGCCCGCGGTTGCCAATGGTAACCGCATGACGAATGGTGAAATCATCCCCGGCGACCACAAACTTGTTGATCACCACCGCATAGCCGTGGTGGATGGTGAAGCGGCGGCCAATGGTGGCAGCGGCCTGAATTTCATAGCCAAAAAAGCATTCCGTGATGATGCGGTACAGGATCAGCACCGGTGCCGCCCAGAGATTGTTCAGCACGTTTTTCTTGCGCCACACCGAGCAGAAATGGGCGATGCGGTACGCCAGAACCATGCAGCACGGGCGCAGGCTCCAGCTGTTTGCGCGGCAATCTTCCAGAAACATTATTTCCCCCGAAGTCCATCAGCCAGGCGCTTGCCGTTACGTACGGAAAGCAGCGTCAGCAGCGTGCGCCAGTTCATGCGCTTATTGCGGATCTGATAGAGGGTAAAGAGCTGATATTTACGGCTGGCACGGTCGAACTTGTCCTTGTGCTTGCGGTAAAAATGGAAGTAGCCCGAGAATTTCTTCGGCGAGGAGGTGATTTGCATCTCCCCGTGGTTAATGTGCAGGATCTGCGTGGCCTCTTCCACTTTCCACGGCTCGCCATACTCCACCACCATGCGCAGGAAGATGTCGTAATCCTGCGCGGCCTTCAGTTCGGTATCGAACAGGCACTCTTTAAAGCGCCACGCCCAGGTAAAGACCTGATTACCGATAATGTTGCGCTTGTAGAACAGGCGACGGGAATACGGTGATTTCGGGTACAGCGGCAGACTGGCCGGCTGCGAGTACACCTCGCCCTGGCAGACATAGTCGTTAGCATACAGGAATGCGTGCGTGACCAGCTGTTCTTTGTGCGAGAGGAAGACAGACAGGCGGTTTGGCGTCCATTCGTCATCGTCGTCGATCCCGGTCAGATACTGCCCTTTGGCCTGCATAATCGCCTGATTACGCACCGCGCAGGCACCGGAGTTAATCGCGTTGTGCGTATAGACCACCCGCGGATCGTTGAGGTCAGTCACAAATTTTTGCAGCTGTTCATACGAGGAGGAACAGTCATCCACGATGATCAGTTCCCAGTTTTCATAATCCTGACGTAGTACCGACTTAATTGCGCGGATCGCCAGCTGCTGACGATTCCATGTCGGCATATAGATTGAAACTAACGGGCGTTGTGTGGTCATTTTTTCCCCTCACCCCGGCCCTCTCCCCAAAGGGGAGAGGGTGAAAGGCAGCCAGTGGTTATCATTACATTCGTCCCCCAAACCCAGCACCGAACAGTCCCCTCTCCCCTTTGGGGAGAGGGTTAGGGTGAGGGGTTTGGGGTGTGTTTTATTATTTACTGTCAGACTTATATTCGTACTCGTAATACCCGTAATCCTGATACCCGCTCGCGCGGCGGAAGATGGAGTTCAGGATCACCCCTTTCACCTCAATACCGTTTTGCTCGAAGCGGCTCAGGCTGGTTTCCACCTCTTTCAGGGTGTTCACCGCATAGCGCGCTACCATCAGGGTGGTCCCCGCCAGGCGCCCTACTACGGCGGCATCGGTTACGGCCAGAATTGGCGGCGTATCGATCAGCACCAGGTCATAGTTTTTGCTCGCCCACTCCACCAGCTCGGTGAACCGTTCGCTCATCAGCAGTTCAGAGGGGTTTGGCGGCACCTGACCACGCGGGATGAGATCGAATTTCGGGATGCTGGTCGGTTTCGCGCTCTGGCTGATTTCACCTTTGCCAAGCAGGATCTCCGACAGACCGTTGACGTTATTGGTACCCAGCAGTTCGTGGGTATAGCCCTTACGCATATCACAGTCGATCAGCAGCACACGCTTGTTGGTCTGGCTGACCACCGCCGCCAGGTTGGCGCAGACAAAGGTTTTGCCGATTGACGGGCTGACGCCGGTCAGCATCAGAACGTTGTTTTTGGCCTGCATCATGGCGAAGTGCAGGCTGGTACGCAGGCTACGTATCGCTTCGATGGCGAGGTCGGTTGGGTTACCCACCGCCAGCAGCTGGCTCTGTTTGTAACGCTTGACGCCTTTGATGGTTTTGACGCTGTCGCGGGATTTTTGCCACTCCGACAGCGGAATGCTGGCATAGACGTTGATACCGCTCTCTTCCAGCACCTGCGTGCTTTCGATGCCGCGGTTGAACAGCGAGCGCAGCAGCACGCCCACGATGGAGAGCATCAGGCCGAGAATAATGCTGCCGAGAATGATCAGCGCTTTTTTCGGCTTCAGCACGCCAGGCTGGGTGATCGCCGGGTCGACGATGCGCACGTCACCGACGGTACTGGCTTCGGTGATTTTCAGCTCCTGCTGTTTATTCAGCAGCTGCATGTAAACCTGCTGGCCGGACTCCACGTCACGGGTCAGACGTACAATTTCCTGCTGGGTTTTCGGCATCGCGGTAACGCGGTCATTGAGCTTCGCCTTCTCCTCTTCCAGGGTGCGGCGTTTCTCCAGCAGCGTGCGGTAGGCCGGGTGGCGCTTGGTATACAGCTTGGAAATCTCCGCCTCTTTGAAGGTCAGCTCGTTGAGCTGGGCATCGATGTTGACCATCGAATCGAGGACCGATTTCGCCTCCAGCGGCAGGTCGACAGAGTCTTTATCCTGACGATAGGCATTCAGCTTGTTCTCGGCTTCATCCAGGCGGGCGCGCACTTCCGGCAGCTGTTTTGACAGGAACGCCAGGCTTTTCGCCGCTTCAGCCGACTTACGCTCAACGTTCTGCTCAAGATAGTTGCGGGTAATGCTGTTCAGGATGTCGCGGATTTGATCCTTATCTTCACCGGTAAAGGTCATGCTCAGCACGCCGGTGTCCTTACCGTTTTCGGTCACAGTAAGGTTGTTTTGCAGGTTATTAATCATCCCCAGCGTGGAGAATTTGGTGACGGTAAACTCCCCGCCTGCCTGGGCGTTGATCGCGCTGACCATCATGCTGACGCCGTCTTTGGTCAGCATCTGCCCCACTTCTCCGCGTGCGCTAAAGCCCGCATCGCTGGTTAACTGGTACTGTTTCGGACCGAGCACCGTCAGGGTAAAGGTCTGATCGGCGGCCCCTTTCGGCAGCACGAAGTCCGTCACTTTCACCGTGTCGTTGTTTCTGCCCATCAGCCGATCCCAGCCGGCACCAAAGATCGGGAAAGTGTTTTTGGTGACGGAGATATCAAGCCCGAGGTCGTGAACCGTTTTGCCCAGTACCAGACGTGACTGGATAAGCTGAATTTCAGCCTCGGACGCCGGTGGCTTGTTCGCCAGCGCAGAGCCAATGTCCTGCACCAGCGAGTTACCGGTGTTCTGCTCGATCTGCACCAGCGCGTCGGCACTGTAGATAGGGGTGGCGAACAGCGTGTAGACGACGGCCGCAGCGGCAAACACGGCGGTAATGCCCAGCACCCACCACTTTGCCTCGACAACCGTGCCGACCAGGCGCCCAATATCAATTTCATCACTGCCCGAAGTCGGGGCGGCAGAAGATCGTGTTTTTTCTGTCATTGTTATCCCTGCTGAGCTTTCAGTGCCTGCGCCCACTGCTGGGCAGACTGATCAAGTAAGGTGTAAACCGCCTCGAAGGCCTCAAGGCTTTTGCGATACGGATCGGGGATTTCGCGTTCATTGTCCCAGTGACCAAACAGCATCACTTTGCCGCGCATCTCCGGCGCGATATCGCACAGCGCATGGATATGGCGTTTCTCCATCGCCAGGATCAGGTCGTACTCCCGGCACATGCGGCTGGTGACCTGACGGGCAACGTGACCGTCAAGGGAAAGGTTATGATCCCGTGCGACGCTCGTTGCCCGCTCATCGGCACCTTTACCGACCAGCGCGCCCAGCCCTGCTGAATCAACGGTCAGTTCGGGCTGGTAGTGTTTCAACAACCGTTCAGCCGTGGGGGAACGGCAAATGTTCCCCACGCATACCACCAGAATTTTGTTAAACATCGCGAATTACCAGGTATGAATGTCGCGCGCCGTATCCGTCATGTAGCGAACGCCACTGATGGTTGGCAGCAACTGGTTGATCAGACGGTTCCAGCGGGCAACCGGCGCGGTGGTGACATACACCACATCGTATGGCTGGAGACGGAACTCCGTCGCCATCACCAGAGAGGTCGCATCGGACATATCCAGCTGGTAGATGTTGGCAATCTTGCCTTTCGCACTGCCTTCACCCTTCAGCGGACGGATGACGAAGATACCGGTCGCGTTAGAGGTCGTCAGATCGATACCTTCAGCATTGCCCAGCGCTTCGGTCAGGGTCATACCGCTGAAGTCCATTTTGAGGGTGCTCTGTTTCTTCACTTCACCCATCACGAAGACTTTCAGATCGTCGTTGCGTGGTACGTAGAGAATGTCGCCCGGATAGAGCAGGCGGTTCTGGGTCAGATCGCCGTTTTGCATCAGCGCCTGCAGCGAAATGCGCTGCTCTTTCCCGTTATGGGTCAGCACCACATTGCGCCAGTCGGCACCGTCGGTTAAGCCGCCCGCGGCGTTAATGGCATCCAGCACGGTCAGCGGCACGTTGGTAATAGCCTGCTGGCCGGATTTATTCACCTGGCCGGAGATATAGGCTTTTTGCGAGCGGAATGCGGCGATATTAACGTCCACCTGCGGATCGGCGATGTACTGCGCTAAGCGGCCGGTAATATCACTACGGATCTCGGCAAGCGTTTTGCCGGCGACATGGACCTTACCAATATAGGGATAGAACATGGTGCCATCTGACTGCACCCAGTTACCGGTGTCGCTTGAGCTGCGGTACTGGCCCGCGGGTGTGGTCAGTTCAGGGTGGTCCCAGACGGTCACGTTAATCACGTCACCTGGCCCCACGCGGTACTGATAAGAGGCAATTTCCTGGTCCAGCGACATATTCGGCTGGGCAACATTTGGACGTGGACGTAATTGTTCGACCAGTCGAGGCGTAAGTGGATAAACATTCACCATTTTGTCGAGATCAAAATCGGCATCCTGTTGCTTGATCACATCCTTACCCATTGTTGACATATTGCTGCCGGGAAAGACCGTGCAACCACTCATCAAGGTCACAGACACCAATAATGGCATCAATTTCATTTTGGATTTCATCATTGATTATTTATCACTTTGGCAGAGTAATTATCCTGTGCAATTAAAATAAGCTCGGGTCGTATTGGGTTTCAGCATGCAGTTAATCAAATAGAAATATAACTGGCATCAGTCCTAAAAAAAGCTTATTCATCCATTGGCTATTGACAGAATAATCGAGGCTGATTCACACGCTTTCAGGCACGCTACCGCCCTTGGCTTTCAGTTACCAATCCACTGACTAAACAATGTGTTATGGATAGACACCCTCTTGAGCAAGGTCTTCTGGAAATATATCAGCCGCTGGCGATGCCCGACGGATAATGAATAACCATCCCTGAAGACCGAACAATAATAGCAACACTGAGATTTAACATTTGATGCTGGGAGAATTGTTGCAGCTAACCTAATAGCAGGCAAGGAGACAACTGTCCTAATATCGGTTTTTAAGATTAATATTAAGAGCAAACTTTTGACCTTTTAGGATTTTCTTTATATTGACAAAAAGAAAGCTAAAACCATTACCTGCGATATATCCTAAAATGATATTCCGGTAATAAAAGAGACGTATTTTCCTTATTTACAGGGTCAGCAGAACAGGCTCTTTTTAGCGAGACGTATTAAGAGAAATCTCAACCCGGCATTGCAATTTCCCCCGGCTTTATCCATGATCGAAGTGTGACATTCGTCATATAACAGAAGGTATTGCTATTACTATGGAATGGATTGCCGATCCCTCAATCTGGGCCGGGCTGGTTACGCTGGTCGTCATCGAGCTTGTGCTCGGGATTGATAATCTGGTCTTTATCGCCATCCTCGCTGAAAAACTGCCCCCTTCCCAGCGCGACCACGCACGCGTGACGGGTCTGCTGCTGGCGATGGTGATGCGCTTACTGCTGCTGGCCTCTATCTCCTGGCTGGTGACCCTGACTCAGCCGCTGTTCGCCATCCACGGCCTGAGCTTTAGCGCCCGCGATCTGATCATGCTCTTCGGCGGGTTGTTCCTGTTGTTTAAAGCCACCGTAGAACTCAACGAGCGGCTCGAAGGCAAAGACAGTGAGAACCCGACCCAGCGCCGCGGGGCAAAATTCTGGCCGGTGGTGGCACAAATCGTGGTGCTGGATGCGGTCTTCTCCCTCGACTCGGTGATCACCGCCGTCGGGATGGTGGACCATCTTGCGGTGATGATGGCGGCGGTGATTATCGCCATTACGCTGATGGTGATGGCCAGCAAGGCGCTGACCCGGTTTGTGAACAGTCACCCGACCATCGTTATCCTCTGTCTGAGCTTCCTGCTGATGATTGGCTTTAGCCTGGTGGCCGACGGTTTTGGGTTCCATATTCCGAAAGGCTATCTCTACGCCGCCATTGGCTTCTCCGTGATGATTGAGGCGCTTAACCAGCTGGCGATATTTAACCGCCGCCGCTTCCTTTCCGCCAATCAGACCCTGCGCCAGCGCACGGCCGACACGGTCATGCGCCTGCTGAGCGGTAAGAAAGAGGATGCGGAGCTGGACGCCGAATCCTCCGCCATGCTGGCCGATCACAGCGAAGGGCAAATCTTTAACCCGCAGGAGCGGCTGATGATTGAGCGGGTGCTCAATCTCAACCAGCGCACGGTCAGCAGCATCATGACCTCGCGCCATGACATTGAGCATATCGACCTGACGGCCCCGGAAGCGCAAATCCGCGCCCTGCTGGATAAAAACCAGCACACCCGCGTGGTGGTGACCGGCGGTGAAGAGGAAGAGGAGCTGCTGGGGGTGGTGCACGTCATCGACCTGCTGCAACAGCAGCTGCATGGCGAGGCGCTTAATCTCCGCGCTCTGGTACGCCAGCCGCTGGTGTTCCCGGAGGGGCTACCGCTGCTCTCCGCCCTGGAGCAGTTCCGCAACGCGCGCACGCATTTTGCCTTTGTGGTGGATGAGTTTGGATCGGTTGAAGGGCTGGTCACGCTCAGCGACGTGATGGAAACCATTGCCGGTAATTTGCCTAACGAGGTGGATGAGATTGATGCCCGCCATGACATCCAGAAAAACGCCGACGGCTCCTGGACGGCCAACGGCCATATGCCCCTTGAAGACCTGGTGCAATATGTACCCTTGCCGCTGGATGAAAAACGGGAATATCACACCATTGCCGGCCTGCTGATGGAGTATTTGCAGCGTATCCCGCAGCCGGGGGAAGAGGTTCAGGTGGGGGACTATCTGCTGAAAACGCTGCAGATTGAAAACCATCGCGTACAGAAGGTTCAGCTCATCCCGTTGCGGGACGAGGAAGAACTCGATTTTGAGGTGTAAAAAAGCCGGGTGGCGCTTCGCTTACCCGGCCTACGGTGTCCAGTTTTCGTAGGCCGGGTAAGCGAAGCGCCACCCGGCACAACGGTATCACAGCTTATCGAGCAGCTTTTTCACATCCTTCCCGGTCTGCGAATCTTTATTCCGATCCGCCCAGCTGTTCAGTCGACGTTTGGCTTCATCCTGCAGATGCTTACGCAGGATCTGATCCACCTGCAGGCTGTAATTCAGTGCCTGCCATTTGCCATAAACGTTCAGCGGGATCGGCGTCTCTTTCAGGAAGTCGATGAGCTTACCCTGGCCCTGCCAGCCGGAGAGCACCCGGACGTTAAAGTGCGTATCCGCCGTCTCTTTTACCAGATCCAGCGAGCCCTCTCCCGTCAGCGACAGCATGGAAGAGGTTCCCTGCATGTCGGCCAGCGTCAGCTGTCCGTTATCCAGCGTCAGGTCCGTGGAGAAGCTGTCGAGGCGCGTGGCGCTGTCGTAGTTCTCCTGCGCTTTCACATCGCTGCTGCGCTCCACCGCCTGCTGGACCAGCTGCTGGAAGTTAAGCCCTTCCATACGGGAGTCTTTTAAATCAATGTGCGCTTGTCCCTGCCAGTCGCGGCGGAAAGCATCGGCATCAATTTTGGTGCCCGAGAAGTCACCGGCCAGCGTCAACTGCCCTGTCAGAGCGATCGGATAGTTAAACGCTTTCAGGATGGTGCCGATCTCAACGTTGTCGAGACGCGGCTGAAACTCGGCGCTGCCGACGTCTTTGCGGACATCCAGCGTACCGGGCAGTGAGAGGTGCCCAGCGCCCATCTTGCCGCTCAGTTCGGAGATCACCAGCAAGCCATTATGGTTGAACATCTGGCTGCTCACGTCGGTAAAATCCATGCCACGCCAGCGCAGGCTATTGGCTTTCAGCAGAATATCCGCCGTGAATCCGCGCAGGGCGTTGTAGTCAGGTTGATCAAGATTCGACGAGATAACCGGACGAGAGACCGGCATCTGGCTTTGCCCCGTTTGCGCGGCATCGCTGTCCGTTGCGCTTGCGGGCGGCGGTGGCAGTAAGTTTTCCAGATTGAGCTTGTCGAACTGCAGATTGAGCACCCACTTCGGTTTCTCTTCGAGCGTAACGCTCGCCTGCCCTTTCAGGCTACTGTCATTCGCCTGCAGGCTGAGATTATCCAGCTCAATCTGTTTTTGTTCTTCGCGCCACACGGCCTGCAACGTCCCCTGCCCGGTAATTCCCTGAGCAGGAAGATCGGCCCCCGTGAGCTGCCAGTTCAGCTGCTGGATGTCGGCCGTGAGCTGATGCGGATAGTCAGACGCATTGACGCTGGCATTCAGCGACAGGGTGAGATCGCGCTGATCGCGGTTCACGCGCCCGCTAAATTCCACGGCGGCAAGATGATTATCATCCTGTTCCATCTGCAGATTAATGTTGCGAACGGTAACCTGCTCTTCGTCCTCATGCTGGAAAACCAGCACGCTGTCGGCGACTTTCAGTTTGCCAATATCAAAAGACCAGCCGGTATCAGACGGCTCATCAGGCAGGGTATTTTCATGCGGTGCCACCGGCGCATTCGCATCACGCACGGCTTCGGTTTGCGGGGTGAGCTGAATCACCGCGCCTTTCAGCATCACCTGTTTAACCTGCAGCTGATGGGAAATAAGCGGGATCAGCGACACATCAAGGCGCATGTTGTCTGCGGAAACCAGCGGCTGGGAGGCCCCCGGCGCCGTGAGCGACATGCGGCCAGAGAGAATGCTGAGCTGCGGCCAGACGTGCCAGCGCAGCGGTCCATCAAGTTTCAGTTGATAACCACTGCGAGCCTCGACCTGCCGCACCATGTACGCGCGGAAATCATTAGGGTTAACCAGCAGAACCAACGCCGAAAGGCCAGCAACCAGCACCACCAGCAAAATCATCAGCGTTGTCAGAACTCTTCTCATGGCATCCTCAATGGACTCGCGTTCAGTCTTTATCAATACGGCTGGCGACCGCGCCCTGCTGGTCGCGGTACTTTGCGTCCTGACGACGGTTATAAGGACGATCGGCCGGGCCCGTCAGCGGTTCAAAGCTTAACGCACCGATCATCATGCCGGGACGCAGCGCCAGAGGCAGTTTACCGGCATTGAAGAACTCCAGCACGATACGCCCTGACCAGCCGGGATCGATACGGTGCGCGGTCACGTGCACCATCAGCCCCAGTCGCGCCAGGGAAGAACGGCCATCAAGCCAGCCGACCAGGTCCGCAGGCAGGGTAACGGATTCATACGTCACCGCCAGCGCCAGTTCACCCGGATGCAGATAAAAGGCCTCACCTTCGTCAATAACGATTTCGTCACTCATCACGCGATCGAGCGCGGCGCTCACTTCGTCCTTCGGCCCGCTAAGGTCAATGAACGGCGCGGTATGGCCGCTAAAGGTGCGGAATTTATTCCCCAACCGTACATCAACGGTCACCCCATTGATACGCTCCACGGGTGGACGTGGGGTAATAGACAAACGGCCTTCATCCAGCCAGGCTTCAATATCGCGATCACAAAGACGCATGGCACTCTCTCCTTTCATGCATCGTACCCTGAGGCAATAAGCACTCAGGGTAAAACCAGGTTATCTCTGAACGGTACACAATTCGCGCGGCTTATTCAAAAAACTGGCTGATTTTCGCTTTTAAGATATCAATCGCTATGCGGTTTTTGCCCCCGCGCGGCACGATGATATCGGCGTATTGTTTGGAGGGTTCAATAAATTGCAGGAACATCGGGCGGACCGTTTTCTGGTATTGCGCCATCACGGAATCCATCGAACGGCCACGTTCATTGACGTCACGCTTGATGCGGCGCATCAGGCAGATATCCAGGGGGGTATCAACGAAAATGGAGAAGTTCATGGATTCCCGCAGGCGGGCGTCGGTCAGCAGCAGGATGCCTTCCAGGATAATGACCTTTTTCGGTTCAATGCGGATCGTTTCCTGAGTGCGGGTGTGTTCGACATAACTGTAAACGGGCAGCTCGATCGCCTGGCCGCTCTTAAGCGCTTCTAAATGCTGGAACAGCAAGCTGTGGTCCATGGCATTGGGGTGGTCATAGTTGGTTTTGACGCGCTCTTCCATCGACAGATGGGATTGATCTTTGTAATAGCTGTCTTCGGGAATGACGCCGATATGCTCATCACCTACTTGTTCACGCAGTTCGCGGTAAAGCGTACTGGCAATAAGACTTTTACCTGAAGCCGATGCGCCGGCGATACCTATAATGACGCACTGATGAGACTTATCAGTCATAAATTTAGCGACCTGATTAACCTGGATGTTAAGGAAGGACGACGCCGGAGCGTCAAACGCGGCAATTATAGGGATTTCGCCGGCGTGATACCAGTCGAATGCACAGGTTCTGCGAGACTGCCCGAAAAGTGACGCATTACGCCCTGAGTGAAATTTAAATGAACGTTTTTTCAGCGTTTAACCGTTTTTTTTCACAGAGCTTCTATTTAATAAGTCTGTGGTGTCAAATTCTGAACAGTCACCATATGAATTGTAAATTGTTTGTACTAGCATAAACCAAATTATCAAATTCACGCATTCGGACATCTTCCCTGACGGCATGGCGTCTCTGGATAAAGCGGTAATGAATAAACAATACCAGCGGGTTTTGGTTACCACCCCACATCCTTTATTACGACTTGTCTGTCTGGGCCTGGTCACCTTTATCTTTACCTTGTTTTCGCTGGAGCTCACCCGCTTCGGTACCCTGCTGGCCCCACTCTGGTTTCCCACTGCCATCATGATGGTGGCGTTTTACCGTCATGCCGGAAAAATGTGGCCAGGAATTGCGCTGGCCTGTTCGTTTGGCAATATTCTGGCCTCATGGATGCTGTTTTCCTGGGGATCGGTAAGCCTGATCTACCCCACCGTCAACGTGATTGAGGCCGTTATCGGCGCGTTGTTCCTGCGCAAATGGCTCCCATGGTACAACCCGCTGCAGAATCTGAATGACTGGATCCGCGTAGCCATTGGCAGCGCGCTGGTGCCGCCGCTGGTGGGCGGCGTTCTGGTGACTCTGCTGGCACCCGGTGCTGAGCCCGTGCGCAATTTCTTTGTGTGGGTGTTGTCCGAAGCCATCGGCGCGCTGGCGCTGGTGCCGCTGGGCCTGTTATTTAAACCCCATTATCTGCTGCGCCACCGTGACCCGCGACTGCTGCTGGAGACGCTGACCACGCTGGCCATAACATTAGCCCTCAGTTGGGCGGCCATCACCTGGCTTCCGTGGCCCTTTACCTGTGTGATCGTTCTGCTGATGTGGAGCGCCGTGCGCCTGCCGCGGATGGAGGCGTTCATGGTGTTTCTGGTCACCGTGATGGTCGTGTCGCTGATGATTGCCCGTAACCCTCTGGCGCTCACCACCCAGCATGCCGGGCCGATGCTGAACGCGCCGTGGCTGCCGTTCCTGATGCTGCTCCTGCCTGCCAACGTGATGACCATGGTGATGTATGCCTTCCGCGCCGAACGCAAGCACATCACCGAAAGCGAAGCGCGTTTTCGTAATGCGATGGAGTATTCCGCCATCGGTATGGCGCTGGTCAGCATTGAGGGCAAATGGTTGCAGGCCAACAAAGCGCTGTGCAACTTCCTCGGTTACAGCCAGACGGAGCTGCAGTCGCTGACCTTTCAGCAGCTGACCTGGCCGGAAGATCTCGATACCGACCTGGAGCAGCTGGAACAGCTGGTCAACGGCGAGATCAATACCTACACCCTCGAGAAGCGTTACTACACCCGTAACGGAGAGGTGGTCTGGGCGCTTCTTGCCGTCTCCGTCGTGCGTCATACCGACGGTTCACCGCTCTATTTTATCGCCCAGATTGAAGATATTAACGACCTGAAGCAGACCGAATGGGTCAATAAACGTCTGATGGAGCGCATTACGCTGGCTAACGAAGCGGGCGGAATTGGCATCTGGGAGTGGGATCTGGAGCCAGACATTATTAGCTGGGATAAGCGGATGTTTGAGCTGTATGAAATTCCGCCGCACATCAAACCCACCTGGCAGCTCTGGCACGACACAATGCTGCCGGAAGATCGCGCCCATGCAGAGAAGGTTCTGCGAGACTCCCTTATCTCCCGTCTGCCGTTTAAGCTGGAATTTCGCATTCGCGTGAAGGAAGGCGTGCGCCATATTCGCTCTCTGGCGAACCGGGTGCTGAATAAACAGGGCGAAGTCGAACGACTGCTCGGCATCAACATGGACATGACCGAGGTGAAGCAGCTTAACGAGGCCCTCTTCCAGGAAAAAGAGCGCCTGCATATTACCCTCGACTCCATCGGTGAAGCGGTGCTGTGTACCGATATCAACATGAACGTCACCTTTATGAACCCGGTCGCCGAGAAAATGAGCGGCTGGCTGCAAACCGAGGCGATAGGCCAGCCGATCCTGAAGGTGTTGCACATCACCTTTGGGGAACAAGGGCCGCCGATGGAGAATATTCACAGCGGCGATATGTCCCGTTCCGATATCGATCAGGATGTGGTGCTGAACTGCCGTACCGGCGGAAGCTTCGATATTCATTACAGTATTACGCCGCTCAGCACGCTGGACGGACAGAGTATTGGCTCCGTGATCGTCATTCAGGACGTGACCGAGTCGCGCAAAATGCTGCGTCAGCTGAGCTACAGCGCTTCCCACGATGCCCTGACCCACCTGGCAAACCGGGTCAGCTTCGAAAACCATCTCAAACGCCTCCTGCAGACCGTGCGCGAGACGCGCCAGCGGCATGCGCTGGTGTTTATCGATCTCGATCGCTTTAAAGCGGTCAACGATACGGCTGGCCATGCCGCCGGCGATGCCCTGCTGCGGGAACTCTCTTCCTTAATGCTGACCATGCTCCGCTCCACTGACGTACTGGCCCGTCTGGGCGGGGATGAGTTCGGGTTACTGTTACCCGACTGCAACATTGAAAGCGCACGCTATATTGCCGGTCGCCTGATTCAGACGATCAATGACTATCACTTTATGTGGGAAGGACGCCTGCACCGGATCGGCGCCAGCGCGGGTATCACGCTGATTGATGAAAATAACCATCAGGCGTCAGAGGTCATGTCGCAGGCGGATATTGCCTGCTATGCCTCGAAAAACGGCGGGCGTGGCAGGGTGACGGTTTACGAACCCCAGCAGGAGCGGGACCACAGCACGCGCAGCATGATGTCGCTTGATGAGCAGTGGCACATGATTAAAGACAACCATCTGATGATGATTGCCCGCAGCGTCGCCTCCCCGCGCATCCCGGAAAGCAGCAACTTCTGGCTGATTTCGTTACGCCTGTGGACCAGCCAGGGTGAAGTTCAGGAAGAGCATGCCTTCCGATCGGGCCTGGCGGAGCCAGAGCTGTTGCACGCCCTCGACAGACGGATTTTTAGCGAGTTCTTCCGCACCTCCGCCGCTCAGATCGCCAGTAAAGGGATGGGTGTCGCACTGCCGCTGTCTGAGGCCGGTTTAGCCAGCGTGACGCTGGTTGATGAACTGCTCGACCTGCTGGATAAAAGCCCTATGCCGGGTCGCCTGCTGCATCTGGTCATCTCTGCCGATGTGGTCTGTAACCCGAATAAAAACCTGGAGCAGGGTCTGCAGAAGCTTCGCGAGGCAGGCTGTCGCGTGATCTTCAGCCAGGTGGGACGCGACATGAACGTCTTCACGCACCTGAGCGCAAATATGGCCGACTATCTGCTGCTGGACGCCGAAGTGGTGAGCAACGTATATGGCAATCTGATGGATGAAATGATGGTCACCATCATCCAGGGTCATGCCCAGCGTCTGGGCATGAAGACCATCGCGGGTCCCTGCAATCAGCCGATTATGATGGATACGCTCTCCGGCATCGGCATTGATTTTATCTATGGTGACACCATCGCCGAGCCGCAGCCGCTGGATCTACTTCTCAATACCAGCTACTTCGCCATCAACTGACGGTGCCCAGCCGTCGGTATACCAGATGTGCAGCAGCGCGTACGAGCGCCACGGCTGCCAGCGCTCGGCATAACGCCGAATTTGCGCGGGCGTCATCCCGGCAAAGCGTTGCTTAATCAAATAATCATCCGGCAGAAACACATCTTTTGCCTGCCAGCCGCGCAGGGCCAGATAATTTGCCGTCCAGCGGCCAATTCCCGGCCGCTGCTGTAACGCTTTCATCCCCGCCTCAATGTTCGCGGGCGGGAACAGCGGAAACGTCCCGTCAATGACCGACTGCGCCAGATGAATCAGCGACTCCGCGCGCTTTACCGGCATGCCCAGCGCTTTCAGTGCCAGCGGGTCCGTGGACGCCAGCGCCTGCGGCGTGGGGAAGCAGAGATAGCCGGGGCAATCCGCCACGGGTTCCCCGCACAGCGCCACCACGCGTGATGCCAGCTTCGCCGCCATCGCCACACTCACCAGCTGCCCGAGGATAGCCCGGACGCCCTGCTCATACGCATCCATCGCCCCCGGCAAACGCAGGCCCGGCCGCGCGGCACCGAGATCGCCCAGCGTGTCTGCAATTTGCTGCGGGTTACAACTGAGATCGAACAGGCGGGCGATACGTTCAAGACAGGTCTGCGCCACCGGAATGAGACCCGGGCTCAACGTTACGGTCAGCGTAGAGGTGGCGAGGTCCGGCGTAACGCGAAAGACTCCCTGATGTCCTTCGCAGGCAAAACTGCGTTCATAGTAGTCGCAAGTGACGGTTTCAATGCCCGTCACCGCACGGGCGCCAAGAAAGCCAAACATCCATTGCCAGTCGTAAGGGGGAAGCCAGGTCAGGGTATACATCGTTGCTCCTTTTTTTATCTTATACCCTAAATAATTCAAGCTGCATGAAGGCGGCAAGAGAGTGAATCCCCAAGAGCATAGATAACTATGTGATTGGGGTGAACGAGCGCAGCCAACGCGCATGCAGCTTGAAGTATGACGGGTATATCAGCATAAACGGAAAGACCCTGTTTTGCCTTGCTTTCATATTCCTGTTGTCGCCGGACGGGCATTCCGCTAAAGTCTCGCCCCTTCTCACTGGCATGGGGATTTATCGTGTTTATTGGATTTGACTACGGTACGGCAAACTGCTCGGTTGCGATTATGCAAAACGGGCAACCACAGCTCCTGAAAATGGAAAAAGAGAGCACGCTGCTGCCGTCAATGCTCTGCGCACCCACCCGCGAAGCGGTCAGCGAATGGCTGTTCCGCCACCATCAGGTTCCGGCCACGGCGGCGGAAAGCCAGGCCTTGCTGCGCCGGGCGGTCAGTTTCAACCGTGAGGAAGATATTGACGTCACGCCATCCAGCGTGCAGTTTGGCCTTGCCTCGCTCGGGCACTACATTGAAGACCCGGAAGAGGTCTACTTCGTAAAATCACCGAAATCCTTCCTCGGCGCCAGCGGATTAAAGCCGCAGCAGGTGGCGATGTTTGAAGATCTGGTCTGCGCGATGATGCTGCACATCCGCAATCAGGCGCAGATGCAGGTTCCTGATGCGATTACCCAGGCGGTGATTGGCCGTCCGATCAACTTCCAGGGGCTGGGCGGTGATGAGGCCAACCAGCAGGCACAGGGGATCCTGGAGCGCGCCGCGCACCGCGCCGGCTTCCGCGACGTGGTGTTCCAGTACGAGCCGGTTGCGGCGGGGCTGGATTTTGAAGCCACGCTGTCGGAAGAGAAGCGTGTGCTGGTGGTCGATATCGGCGGCGGAACGACGGACTGCTCGCTGCTGCTGATGGGGCCGCAGTGGCATCATCGCCGTGACCGGGAAAACAGCCTGCTCGGGCACAGCGGCTGTCGCGTGGGCGGTAACGACCTCGATATCGCGCTGGCCTTTAAGAGCCTGATGCCGCTGCTGGGCATGGGCGGGCAAACGGAGAAAGGGATCGCCCTGCCGATCCTGCCCTGGTGGAACGCTATCGCCATCAACGACGTGCCTGCGCAGAGCGATTTTTACAGCACCGCGAATGGCCGCTTCCTGAACGACCTGGTGCGCGATGCCCAGGACGCCGAAAAAGTCGCCCTGCTGTATAAAGTGTGGCGTCAACGCCTCAGCTACCGCGTGGTACGTACCGCGGAAGAGAGCAAAATCGCCCTCTCCGATCGCCCGGAACATGCGGTCTCTCTGCCGTTTATCAGTGACGATCTGGCAACCGCCATCTCTCAGGAGGGGCTGGAGACGGCGCTCGCTCAACCGCTGCAGCGCATTCTGGAACAGGTGCAGCTGGCGCTGGATAACGGCAAAGAGAAGCCGGACGTGATCTACCTGACCGGAGGAAGCGCCCGTTCACCGCTGATTAAAAAAGCGCTGGCAGAGCAACTGCCAGGGATCCCGATTGCCGGTGGAGATGACTTTGGATCCGTCACGGCGGGTCTTGCGCGCTGGGCGCAGGTGATGTTTAGGTAGTGCCGTTGTGCCGGGTGGCGCTTCGCTTACCCGGCCTACACAACCCTCGAATGTAGGCCGGGTAAGCGAAGCGCCACCCGGCAACACAGACCACCACACTCAGACAATTCCCGACAGTCTTCCATATTTCCTCCATTTTTCCGCTGTGTTGCCTGACTAAACTAGTATCATTCCCCGAAGTATTCAGGATGAGAACGTATAACGATGAAAGGCAGTAACAAATCCCGCTGGGCAATCGCCGCTGGCATCATTGTGGTGGTCCTTGCCGCCGCCTGGTACTGGCACAGTCAATCCGCGAACTCCGCCGCACCCGCCGGTGCCACCAGCCAGCCACAGCGCCCGGCTGGCGGAGGACGTCACGGTATGCGTGGCGGCGCGCTGGCACCGGTCCAGGCGGCCACGGCGGTGAATAAAGCCGTTCCTCGCTATCTTACGGGACTCGGGACCATTACCGCCGCCAACACCGTGACGGTGCGCAGCCGCGTCGACGGCCAGCTGATGGCCATTCACTTCCAGGAAGGCCAGCAGGTCAAAGCTGGCGATCTGCTGGCGGAAATCGACCCGAGCCAGTTTAAGGTCGCCCTCGCCCAGGCGCAGGGGCAGCTCGCGAGAGACAAAGCCACCCTCGCCAACGCCCGGCGCGATTTAGCGCGCTACCAGCAGCTGGTGAAAACCAATCTGGTCTCCCGTCAGGAGCTGGACACGCAGCAGTCGCTGGTCAGCGAAACGCAGGGCACCATCAAGGCTGACGAAGCCGCGGTAGCCAGCGCGCAGCTGCAGCTGGACTGGAGCCGCATCACCGCGCCGATTGACGGCCGCGTCGGCCTGAAGCAGGTGGATATCGGCAATCAGATCTCAAGCGGGGATACCACCGGCATCGTGGTGATCACCCAAACCCACCCGATTGATTTAGTCTTTACCCTGCCGGAAAGCGATATTGCCACGGTAGTGCAGGCGCAAAAAGCCGGCAAAGGCCTGGTGGTTGAAGCCTGGGACCGCACCAATAAGCAGAAACTAAGCGAAGGGTCCCTGCTCAGTCTTGATAATCAGATCGACACCACCACCGGCACCATCAAGCTGAAGGCGCGCTTTAATAACCAGGACGATGCCCTCTTCCCGAACCAGTTCGTCAATGCGCGCATGCTGGTGGCGACCGAAGAGAACGCGGTGGTGATCCCCACCGCTGCGCTGCAGATGGGTAACGAAGGCAACTTCGTCTGGGTGCTCAACAGCGACAATAAAGTCAGCAAGCATCTGGTGAAAACCGGGATTCAGGACAGCCAGACGGTGGTGATTAGCGCGGGCCTTTCCGCAGGCGACCGCGTGGTCACCGACGGCATTGACCGTCTGACCGAAGGGGCCAAAGTGGAAGTGGTGGAACCGGCGAAACAGGGAGCGACCTCCTGATGCAGGTGATGCCGCCAGGCTCCACAGGTGGGCCGTCACGCCTGTTTATCCTCCGCCCTGTCGCCACCACGCTGCTGATGGTGGCGATCCTGCTCGCCGGGATTATCGGCTATCGCTTTCTGCCCGTCTCGGCGCTGCCCGAGGTGGACTATCCCACCATTCAGGTGGTGACACTTTATCCCGGCGCCAGCCCGGACGTGGTGACCTCCGCCATCACCGCCCCGCTGGAGCGCCAGTTCGGCCAAATGTCGGGATTAAAGCAGATGTCCTCCCAGAGTTCCGGGGGCGCATCCGTCGTGACGCTGCAGTTCCAGCTTACGCTGTCGCTGGACGTTGCCGAGCAGGAGGTTCAGGCCGCGATTAACGCCGCCACCAACCTGCTGCCGTCGGACCTGCCTAACCCGCCGGTCTACAGCAAAGTGAACCCGGCTGATCCGCCGATCATGACCCGTGCCGTCACCTCCTCCGCCCTGCCGATGACCCAGGTCGAAGACATGGTCGAAACCCGCGTGGCGCAGAAAATTTCTCAGGTCTCCGGCGTCGGGCTCGTCACACTGGCGGGGGGACAGCGCCCGGCGGTGCGCGTTAAGCTGAACGCGCAGGCGATTGCCGCGCTGGGGCTGACCAGCGAAACCATCCGCAGCGCCATCAGCAATGCCAACGTCAACTCGGCGAAAGGCTCGCTGGACGGCCCAACCCGCGCCGTGACGCTCTCTGCCAACGACCAGATGCAGTCCGCCGATGAATACCGTCAGCTGATCATCGCGTACCAGAACGGTGCCCCGGTGCGTCTGGGCGATGTGGCGACCGTGGAACAAGGCGCGGAGAACAGCTGGCTGGGGGCGTGGGCCAACAAACAGCAGGCGATTGTGATGAACGTGCAGCGCCAGCCTGGGGCGAACATCATCGAAACTGCCGACAGCATCCGCGCGATGCTGCCGCAGCTGATTGAAAGCCTGCCGAAATCGGTCAGTGTGAAGGTGCTTTCCGACCGCACCACAAACATTCGCGCCTCGGTCACCGACACCCAGTTTGAGCTGATGCTGGCGATTGCGCTGGTGGTGATGATTATCTATCTGTTCCTGCGTAACGTTCCGGCAACCATTATTCCCGCCGTCGCCGTCCCCCTCTCGCTGGTGGGCACATTTGCCGTCATGGTGTTCCTTGATTTTTCGATCAATAACCTGACGCTAATGGCGCTAACCATCGCCACCGGGTTCGTGGTGGACGATGCCATCGTCGTTATCGAGAACATCTCGCGCTATATCGAGAAAGGTGAAAAACCGCTGGCCGCCGCGCTGAAAGGCGCAGGCGAAATCGGCTTTACCATTATCTCGCTCACCTTCTCGCTGATTGCGGTGCTGATCCCGCTGCTGTTTATGGGCGATATCGTCGGGCGTCTGTTCCGCGAGTTTGCCGTGACGCTGGCGGTCGCCATTCTGATCTCGGCCGTGGTGTCACTGACCCTGACGCCGATGATGTGCGCCCGCATGCTGAGCCACGAATCACTGCGCAAGCAAAACCGTTTCTCCCGCGCCTCCGAGCGCATGTTCGAGCGGATTATTGCCGCCTACGGTCGCGTGCTGGCGAAAGTCCTCAACCATCCATGGGCCACCCTCGGCGTGGCACTGGGAACCCTGGCGCTCAGCGTGATGCTGTGGATTTTCATTCCGAAAGGCTTCTTCCCGATCCAGGACAACGGCATTATTCAGGGCACGCTGCAGGCCCCGCAGTCGATCTCCTTCGCCAACATGGCCCAGCGCCAGCAGCAAGTGTCTGACATCATCATGAAGGATCCGGCCGTGGAAAGCCTGACCGCCTACGTGGGGGTGGATGGCACTAATCCGTCGTTGAACAGCGCGCGTCTGCAGATCAACCTCAAGCCGCTGGATGAGCGTGACGATCGCGTCAACGCCGTGATTGAACGGCTGCAAAGCGCCGTCGCCCGCGTGCCGGGCGTGGAGCTTTACCTGCAGCCGATTCAGGATTTGACCATCGATACCCAGGTCAGCCGCACGCAGTACCAGTTCACGCTGCAGGCCACCTCACTGGACGCGCTCAGCACCTGGGTGCCGCAGCTGGTGGATAAGCTTAACACCCTGCCGCAGCTCTCCGACGTCAGCAGCGACTGGCAGGACAAAGGGCTGGCGGCGTATGTAAACGTCAACCGCGACGCCGCCAGCCGTCTGGGCATCACCATGGCGGATGTGGATAACGCCCTGTATAACGCGTTCGGGCAGCGTCTGATCTCCACCATCTACACCCAGGCAAACCAGTATCGCGTGGTGCTGGAGCACAACACGGATAACACCCCGGGCCTGGCGGGGCTGGACTCGGTGCGCCTGACCAGCAAAGACGGCGGGATTGTGCCGCTGAGCGCGATTGCGACGGTGGAAGAACGCTACACCCCGCTGTCGGTTAACCATCTGGATCAGTTCCCGTCCACCACCCTCTCCTTCAACGTGCCGGACAATTATTCACTCGGCGAAGCGGTGGAGGCCATTCAGGCGGCGGAAAAAGCGGTAAGCTTCCCGGCTGAAATACAGACCCAGTTCCAGGGCAGCACGCTGGCGTTCCAGGCCGCGCTGGGCAACACCATCTGGCTGATCGTCGCCGCCGTGGTGGCGATGTATATCGTGCTCGGCGTGCTGTACGAAAGCTTTATTCACCCAATCACCATCCTCTCCACCCTGCCGACGGCGGGCGTGGGGGCGCTGCTGGCCTTAATGCTGGCGGGGAGCGAGCTGGACGTGATTGCCATCATCGGCATCATCCTGCTTATCGGGATCGTAAAGAAAAACGCCATCATGATGATCGACTTCGCTCTGGCCGCCGAGCGCGAGCAGGGCATGTCGCCGCGTG
>NZ_JAIWJZ010000187.1:0-1425 GCF_020216105.1 Enterobacter sp. K16B | reverse complement strand
TTTTTTTTATGTCTGCGTGATGACTTACTTCCGCAAGCGAATCTGGTCAACGGCGTGCTTCTCGCTCTTGGTGAGGATCAGGCTTGCACGCTCGCGTGTGGGCAGGATGTTCTCTTTGAGGTTCACGTAGTTGATCTCTTTCCACAGCCCCGTGGCCACATTGATCGCTTCTTCTTCAGATAGCTGAGCATAGTGGTGGAAATAGGAGTCCGGGTCAGTGAACGCCCCTTCACGGAACTTCAGGAAGCGGTTGATGTACCAGTTTTGCAGAAGGTCTTCCGGCGCATCGACATAAATAGAGAAATCGACGAAATCTGAGACAAAGACATGATGCGGATCGTGAGGATAATCCATGCCGCTTTGCAGCACGTTCAAACCTTCCAGAATCAGGATATCCGGCTGGACCACGGTTTTATCCCCACCCGGAATGCGATCATAGATCAGGTGTGAGTAGACCGGCGCCGTCACGTGAGGCACACCAGATTTCAGATCGGAGACAAATTTCACCAGGCGGTGCATATCATAAGAGAGCGGGAAGCCTTTCTTCTTCATCAGCCCGCGTTCTTTTAATACTTCGTTCGGATGCAGGAAACCGTCGGTGGTGATCAACTCTACGCTGCGGTGCTCGGGCCAACGGCTCAACAGCGCCTGCAGGACACGTGCGGTGGTGCTTTTACCCACGGCCACGCTGCCGGCAATACTGATGATATAAGGAATGCGTTGACCGTTGGTTCCGAGGAACTGCTCCAGCACCGCCTGACGACGCAGGTTGGAACTGATATAGAAGTTAAGCAAGCGAGAGAGGGGGAGATAAATTTCTGCCACCTCTTCCAGGGACAGATCTTCGTTTATCCCTTTTAACCGTGCGATTTCACCTTCCGTCAGCGTCATAGGGACGGAATCACGCAGGGCAGCCCATTGACTGCGGTTAAAGTGAAGGTAAGGCGTCATTAACGTTTGCTCTTTTTTGCTCATAAGCATGCTTCATTGAGCCAGCATCACAACTGCCGGATCGTGGCTCATCACACAGTTAATTTTGGACAATGGGCAGGAGGTTAACACCAGATGACAGGAATAATAAGAAAAAAGATGGAAAGCGCTGCGTAACGCGGAAGCCGTCACGCTACGGTGTATACGGTGCAAATCACACTGATATGTTGAATATTTGACCGTGAATGACTACTTTTACAGCGCTCAATGCGCTGTTCGCATAAAATGTGAGCGAAAGAACGTTTTATGCAAATTTTTAGTTGCATGACCGCGCAGGTATCCATAGAATGCGCGCTACTTGATGCCGACTTAGCTCAGTAGGTAGAGCAACTGACTTGTAATCAGTAGGTCACCAGTTCGATTCCGGTAGTCGGCACCATCAAGTCCGGTGGGGTTCCCGAGCGGCCAAAGGGAGCAGACTGTAAATCTGCCGTC
>NZ_JAIWJZ010000186.1:0-6438 GCF_020216105.1 Enterobacter sp. K16B | reverse complement strand
CGGTACCCGCAAAAGCAGGTACCGCAGAAGGAGGCTTAGTGGGCCTTCATGGCTTTACGGCTTTTCTGGCTGAACAGATAGCCGACGCCGAGCACGGCAATCCAGACCGGGATCAGGTAGACGGAAATCGCCATACCCGGTGTGATCAGCATGATGACCAGCACGGCCGCCATAAACAGCAGGCAAACCCAGTTACCCAGCGGGTAGAACAGGGCAGGGAAGCGCGTGGTGACGCCCTGCTGCTGTTTCGCACGGCGGAACTTGATGTGTGCCAGGCTGATCATCGCCCAGTTGATGACCAGGGCAGAGACCACCAGCGCCATCAGCAGACCAAACGCCGATTCTGGCGCCATGTAGTTGATGAGTACGCACAGCGCGGTCACGATGGATGACACGATAATGGTGTTTACCGGTACGCCGCGTTTATCGACGTTGAGCAGCGCTTTCGGCGCGTTACCCTGCTGCGCCAGGCCGAACAGCATACGGCTGTTGCAATAGACACAGCTGTTGTAAACGGAGAGCGCCGCCGTCAGTACAACGATGTTAAGCGCATTCGCTACAACGGTATCGCCCAGTTCGTGGAAGATCAGCACAAACGGGCTGGTGTCAGCAGTGACGCGCGTCCACGGCAGCAGGGAGAGCAGTACGGCCAGCGAACCCACATAGAAGATCAGAATACGGTAGATAACCTGGTTAGTGGCTTTGGGAATGCTCTGCTCCGGGTTGTCTGCTTCAGCGGCGGTGATCCCCACCAGCTCCAGACCACCAAAGGAGAACATGATGATCGCCATCATCATCACCAGCCCCGTCATGCCGTGAGGCAGGAAGCCGCCCTGTTCCCAGAGGTTGCGAACGGTAGCCTGTGGGCCACCGTTGCCGCTGAACAGCAGCCAGCCGCCAAAGATGATCATCGCCACCACGGCAATCACTTTAATAATCGCAAACCAGAATTCCATTTCACCGAACACTTTTACGTTGGTCAGGTTAATGGCGTTGATAATGACGAAGAAGGCCGCCGCGGAGGCCCAGGTTGGGATCTCGGGGTACCAGAACTGAATGTATTTCCCGACGGCGGTAAGCTCGGCCATCGCAACCAGCACGTACAGTACCCAGTAGTTCCAGCCAGAGGCGAAACCGGCGAAACTGCCCCAGTACTTGTATGCAAAATGGCTGAACGAGCCCGCCACTGGCTCTTCAACGACCATTTCACCCAACTGACGCATAATCAGAAAGGCGATAAAGCCTGCGATGGCGTACCCCAGAATAATGCCTGGACCGGCTGACTGGATAACGGATGCGCTACCCAGAAACAGGCCGGTTCCGATAGCACCGCCCAGTGCGATGAGCTGAATATGGCGGTTTTTAAGCCCGCGCTTTAGCTGATCGCCGTGCTGTTGAGCTTCCATTTGAAACCTCGTGTGTGGTTGTTATGTTCACGCTGAGCGTGTGTAATTATGAATATCCATTTTCTGTATTTATTTCTTTACGGTTAATAAGACCGAAAAAAGCGGAGAACTCTTCCGTAAGCGCCAGAATAGTGGTAAGTGCCTGCGAATGCACCTGCTTTATGACGCACGGATGACGAGTTGAATAAAAAGAAAGCATTTGTAAATCGTTCCGCTCATTCTTCTTATCCCAACCTATAGAATAGAAATTCGCCATAAGTGGGCGAAATTTCATTATTTGCTTTGTTGAATCGCTTCAGATTGCAAAAACCCTCGTTTCATTATGGTTAAAACTTCCTCTTTAGGGGTAATCAACTCATTTGTGCAAAGTTACATTTCTGAAACGTTATTTCTGTAAGGTTGTTAAAATGTGCAGGGTTTACTGATTTCAATCAAAACCAATATGGACAGAAGGTGAATACTTTGTTACTTTAGCGATACGAAATAGAAATTGGTAAGACCAATTGACTCCGGGCAAAAAGGCGTAAGACAGGGAATATGGCCTACAGCAAAATTCGCCAACCAAAACTATCTGATGTGATTGAGCAGCAGCTGGAGTTTTTAATCCTCGAAGGGACTCTGCGCCCGGGTGAGAAACTTCCGCCAGAACGCGAACTGGCAAAACAGTTCGACGTTTCACGTCCCTCTCTGCGTGAGGCGATTCAACGCCTCGAAGCTAAGGGCTTGCTGCTTCGTCGTCAGGGCGGCGGAACTTTTGTGCAAAACAGCCTGTGGCAGAGCTTCAGCGATCCGCTGGTAGAACTTCTCTCTGACCACCCAGAATCCCAGTTTGATCTGCTTGAGACCCGTCACGCGCTTGAAGGTATTGCGGCCTATTACGCCGCCCTTCGCAGCACTGATGAAGATCGCGTGCGTATCCGCGAGCTGCATCAGGCCATTGAACGGGCACAGCAGTCCGGCGATTTAGACGCCGAGTCCAGCGCCGTCGTCCAGTATCAAATCGCCGTCACCGAAGCGGCACACAATGTGGTGCTCCTCCATCTGCTACGCTGCATGGAGCCGATGCTGGCCCAGAACGTTCGTCAAAATTTTGAATTGTTGTATGCCCGTCGGGACATGCTCCCACTGGTAAGCAACCATCGCACCCGAGTATTCGAGGCGATAATGGCCGGGGAACCGGAGCAGGCGCGCGAAGCGTCGCACCGACATCTGGCTTTCATTGAGGAAATCTTGCTGGACCGCAGCCGTGAACAATCGCGTCGCGAACGTTCATTACGCCGCATACAGCAACGAAAGGATTAAGCGCCAGGTACTTTTAGAGCGCGGCAACTAAACGCAGAACCTGTCTTATTGTGTTCTTGCCCAAGAGCACAATGGGACAGGTTCCAGACAAATCAACGTATTAGATAGATAAGGAATACCCCCATGTCAGAACGTCTCCAAAATGACGTGGATCCGATCGAAACTCGCGACTGGCTACAGGCGATCGAATCGGTCATCCGTGAAGAAGGTGTTGAGCGCGCTCAGTATCTGATTGATCAGCTGCTTTCTGAAGCCCGCAAAGGCGGCGTGAAGGTTGCTTCAGGTGCAGGGGCTAGCAACTACGTAAACACGATTGCCGTTGAAGACGAACCGGAATACCCGGGCAATCTGGATCTGGAACGTCGTATCCGTTCTGCAATTCGCTGGAACGCCATCATGACCGTTCTGCGCGCATCCAAGAAAGACCTGGAACTGGGTGGCCACATGGCATCCTTCCAGTCCTCTGCGACCGTTTACGAAGTGTGCTTCAACCACTTCTTCCGTGCAGCGAACGAGAAAGACGGCGGCGATCTGGTGTACTTCCAGGGCCACATCTCTCCGGGCATCTATGCACGTGCATTCCTGGAAGGCCGTCTGACTGAAGAGCAGATGAACAACTTCCGTCAGGAAGTTCACGGTAAAGGTCTGTCTTCTTACCCGCACCCTAAACTGATGCCTGAATTCTGGCAGTTCCCGACCGTATCCATGGGTCTGGGCCCAATCGGTGCGATCTATCAGGCTAAATTCCTGAAGTACCTGGAACACCGTGGCCTGAAAGACACCTCTGAGCAGACCGTATACGCCTTCCTGGGCGACGGCGAGATGGATGAGCCAGAATCTAAAGGTGCGATCACCATCGCGACCCGTGAGAAGCTGGACAACCTGTGCTTCATCATCAACTGTAACCTGCAGCGTCTGGATGGTCCGGTAACCGGTAACGGCAAGATCATCAACGAACTGGAAGGCATCTTCGCGGGTGCGGGCTGGAACGTGATCAAAGTCATGTGGGGTTCCCGTTGGGACGAGCTGCTGCGTAAAGATACCAGCGGTAAACTGATCCAGCTGATGAACGAAACCGTTGACGGTGACTACCAGACCTTCAAATCCAAAGACGGTGCCTACGTGCGTGAGCACTTCTTCGGCAAATACCCTGAAACTGCCGCACTGGTTGCAGACTGGACTGATGAGCAGATCTGGGCGCTGAACCGTGGTGGTCACGATCCGAAGAAAATCTACGCAGCACTGAAAAAAGCGCGCGAAACCAAAGGTAAAGCGACCGTTATCCTGGCCCACACCATCAAAGGTTACGGCATGGGCGATACCGCAGAAGGTAAAAACATCGCTCACCAGGTTAAGAAAATGAACATGGACGGCGTGCGCTATATCCGCGACCGTTTCAACGTTCCAGTTACCGATGAGCAGGTAGAAAACCTGTCTTACATCACCTTCCCGGAAGGTTCTGAAGAATACAAGTACCTGCACGAACGTCGTCAGGCGCTGAAAGGCTACCTGCCAGCTCGTCAGCCTAACTTCACCGAGAAGCTGGAACTGCCAGCACTGGAAGACTTCTCTCAGCTGCTGGAAGAGCAGAACAAAGAGATCTCTACCACTATCGCTTTCGTTCGTGCCCTGAACGTGATGCTGAAGAACAAGTCGATCAAAGATCGTCTGGTGCCAATCATCGCCGACGAAGCGCGTACTTTCGGTATGGAAGGTCTGTTCCGTCAGATCGGTATCTACAGCCCGAACGGCCAGCAGTACACCCCGCAGGACCGTGAGCAGGTTGCATACTACAAAGAAGACGAGAAAGGTCAGATCCTGCAGGAAGGTATCAACGAGCTGGGTGCAGGCGCATCCTGGCTGGCTGCTGCGACCTCTTACAGCACCAACAACCTGCCGATGATCCCGTTCTACATCTACTACTCCATGTTCGGGTTCCAGCGTATCGGTGACCTGTGCTGGCAGGCAGGCGACCAGCAGGCTCGCGGCTTCCTGATCGGTGGGACTTCCGGTCGTACGACCCTGAACGGTGAAGGTCTGCAGCACGAAGATGGCCACAGCCACATTCAGTCTCTGACTATCCCTAACTGTATCTCTTACGACCCGGCTTACGCGTACGAAGTGGCAGTCATCATGCATGACGGTCTGCATCGCATGTACGGTGAAGCGCAAGAGAACATTTACTACTACATCACCACCCTGAACGAAAACTACCACATGCCGGCAATGCCAGCAGGTGCCGAGGAAGGTATCCGTAAAGGTATCTACAAACTCGAAACCCTCGAAGGTAGCAAAGGTAAAGTTCAGCTGCTGGGCTCCGGTTCTATCCTGCGTCACGTACGTGAAGCGGCACAGATTCTGGCGAAGGACTACGGTGTAGGTTCCGACGTGTACAGCGTGACCTCCTTCACTGAACTGGCGCGTGATGGCCAGGATTGTGAGCGCTGGAACATGCTGCACCCACTGGAAACTCCACGCGTTCCGTACATCGCCCAGGTGATGAACGACGCGCCAGCGGTGGCGTCTACTGACTATATGAAACTGTTCGCTGAGCAGGTTCGTACTTACGTTCCAGCTGATGATTATCGCGTTCTGGGTACTGACGGCTTCGGTCGTTCTGACAGCCGCGAAAACCTGCGTCACCACTTCGAAGTTGATGCTTCTTACGTGGTTGTAGCAGCACTGGGCGAACTGGCTAAACGTGGCGAAATCGATAAGAAAGTGGTTGCGGACGCAATCACCAAATTCAACATCGATGCAGAAAAAGTTAACCCGCGTCTGGCGTAAGAGGTAAAAGAATAATGGCTATCGAAATCAATGTACCGGACATCGGGGCTGATGAAGTTGAAATCACCGAGATCCTGGTCAAAGTGGGCGACAAAGTTGAAGCTGAACAGTCGCTGATCACCGTAGAAGGCGACAAAGCCTCTATGGAAGTCCCGTCTCCTCAGGCTGGCATCGTTAAAGAGATCAAAGTCTCTGTTGGCGATAAAACCGAGACCGGCAAACTGATCATGATTTTCGATTCCGCCGACGGTGCAGCAGCTGCTGCACCTGCGCAGGAAGAGAAGAAAGCCGCTCCGGCTGCCGCTGCTCCAGCAGCTGCCGCAGCAGCAAAAGAAGTGAACGTGCCTGACATCGGCGGTGACGAAGTTGAAGTCACTGAGATCCTGGTGAAAGTGGGCGATACCGTAGCGGCTGAGCAGTCTCTGATCACCGTAGAAGGCGACAAAGCCTCTATGGAAGTGCCAGCGCCATTCGCGGGTACCGTTAAAGAGATCAAGATCAACACCGGCGACAAAGTGTCTACCGGCTCCCTGATCATGATCTTCGAAGTGGCGGGTGCTGCACCTGCCGCCGCGCCTGCTCAGGCAGCTGCTCCGGCTCCGGCCGCTGCACCTGCTGCTGCCGGCGGCGTGAAAGACGTTAACGTACCGGACATCGGCGGTGACGAAGTTGAAGTGACCGAAGTGATGGTGAAAGTGGGCGACAAAGTTGCCGCTGAACAGTCACTGATCACCGTAGAAGGCGACAAAGCGTCTATGGAAGTGCCTGCGCCGTTCGCGGGTACCGTTAAAGAGATCAAAATCAGCACCGGCGACAAAGTGTCTACCGGCTCTCTGATCATGGTCTTCGAAGTGGAAGGCGCTGCGCCTGCCGCAGCTCCGGCTGCCGCGGCTGCTCCGGCACCTGCCGCTGCACCGGCTCAGGCTGCTAAACCTGCCGCTGC
>NZ_JAIWJZ010000185.1:0-6903 GCF_020216105.1 Enterobacter sp. K16B | reverse complement strand
GCGTTTTTGCTTCTCAACCTGGTGCACCCGTTCCCGCGCCCGATGAATATTTTTGTTAACGTCGCGCTGATTTTCACCTCGTTCATGCACGCCCTGCAGATGGTGATGCTGAAAAATGGCCTGCCGAAAGATGGCCCACAGATGACCGGCTGGCAGCAGCTGCGCGTCTTTATTTTCGGCGTGTTTGAACTGCTGGTGTGGATGAAGAAGTTTAAGGCGCAGGTGAAGAAATAAAGTGCGGCCTGATGCCCTCACCCTAACCTTAACCCTCTCCCACAGGGAGAGGGAACCGATCGCGCATTATTCAGGCGTAAACCCTTCGAATCGCGACCCTTTATAACTCAGCGTCCCTTTCTCCCCCACCGTCAGTTGATGGTACTGCGGCGCCTCCAGGCGGAAGGTCATCTCCAGACCGCCCGTTTCCGGCTTAAAGCTCGCTTCATAGCGCATAGCGGTACCCGCCGGCGCGACCTGCTGTTGCCGCGAGCGGCGGTCGTTAAGGGGCTTCTCGCGTTTGTTGCTCACAATAACGCGCTTTTGCATCAGCGGCGCAGCGTCGTTATCCGCCTTTTCGCGGCGCTGTTGCACAAAACGGAACGACGCGGCAATAACGATAATCGCCACCACGATAATGAAAAACAGCGGCATCTTGCTCATTCAACCATCCCATAAGATTATGCGGAATTCAGGATACCTTGCCTTCCCCGCCATTGCCAAACGCCCGCCCGCGTCACTACACTGAATGAGAAACTGATTATTCAGCCTTAACAGATACAGGGAGTTAATATGCTTTGGTCATTTATCGCTGTCTGTTTTTCCGCATGGCTTTATGTCGATGCGTCGTACCGTGGTCCCACCTGGCAGCGCTGGCTGTTTAAACCCGTCACGCTGCTGCTGCTCCTGCTGCTTGCCTGGCAAGCACCGATGTTCAACGCCATAAGCTATCTGGTCCTCGCCGGATTGTGCGCCTCCCTGATTGGCGATGCCCTGACCCTGCTGCCGCGCCAGCGCCTGTTGTATGCCGTGGGGGCGTTCTTCCTGTCGCATCTGCTGTACACCATTTACTTCGCCAGCCAGATGACGCTCTCGTTCTTCTGGCCGCTGCCGCTGGTGCTGCTGGTGATTGGCGCCCTGCTGATTGCGGTGATCTGGTCGCGTCTGGAAGAGATGCGGTTGCCGATCTGCACGTTTATCGCCATGACGCTGGTGATGGTATGGCTGGCAGGTGAACTGTGGTTCTTCCGCCCAACGGCTCCGGCGATGTCCGCATTCTTCGGTGCGGCGCTGCTGTTGATCGGCAATATCGTCTGGCTGGGTAGCCACTATCGCCGCCGTTTCCGGGCAGATAACGCGATTGCCGCCGCCTGTTACTTTGCCGGACACTTCCTGATTGTGCGTTCCCTGTATATCTAAATAACGCTTGACTCTGGAGTCGACTCCAGAGTGTATGCTGCGGTTAATGAGAAAATTATCATTGCCGGAGACTGCCATGTCGACTCCAGAAATACCTAAAAAAGTTCCTCAATTCTCGGCGCTTAAGCTCAGCCCGGTGCCGTCGAAAGACGACTGCTGCTGCGAAGGCGCGTGTGAAAAGCAAACGCAGCCGCTGTCCGAAAGCGGAAATCGCTACAGCTGGATCGTCAACGGTATGGACTGCGCCGCCTGCGCCCGTAAAGTTGAAAACGCCGTGAAACAGGTTCCGGGCGTAAGTCACGTTCAGGTGCTGTTCGCCACCGAGAAACTGTTGATCAGCGCCGAAAAGGACGTCAGCAAACAGGTGGAAGCCGCGGTCAGTCAGGCCGGTTACAGCCTGCGTAGCGAAACCGCCCCCGCGGAAAAAACGTCATCCCTGCGCGAAAATCTGCCGCTCGTTACGCTCATCATTATGATGGCCCTGAGCTGGGGTCTGGAACAGATCAACCACCCGTTTGGCAATCTGGCATTTATCGCCACCACCCTGGTCGGGCTGTTCCCGATTGCCCGTCAGGCATGGCGTCTGATGAGAAGCGGCAGCTGGTTTGCCATCGAAACGCTGATGAGCGTGGCCGCCATCGGCGCGCTGTTTATTGGCGCGACGGCAGAAGCGGCAATGGTGCTGCTGCTGTTCTTAATCGGTGAACGCCTTGAGGGCTGGGCTGCCAGCCGGGCGCGTAAAGGGGTCAGCGCGTTAATGGCCCTGAAACCGGAAACCGCCACCCGCGTGGTAAACGGTACGCGTGAAACAGTCGCCATCAGTACGCTCCGCCCGGGCGACGTGATAGACGTTGCCGCAGGGGGCCGTCTGCCTGCGGACGGTGAGTTGCTCACCGCCACGGCAAGCTTCGAGGAAAGTGCTCTCACCGGGGAGTCCATTCCGGTGGAACGCGCAATGGGCGAAAAAGTGCCTGCGGGCGCCACCAGCGTCGATCGTCTGGTGCAGCTTAAGGTTCTTTCCGAACCGGGCGACAGCGCCATAGACCGTATCCTGAAGCTGATTGAAGAGGCCGAAGAGCGCCGCGCGCCTGTCGAACGCTTCATCGACCGCTTCAGCCGTATCTACACCCCCGCCATTATGCTGGTTGCCCTGCTGGTTACCGTCATTCCCCCGCTGTTCTTTGGCGCGCCGTGGGAGGGCTGGATTTATAAAGGGCTGACGCTGCTGCTGATCGGCTGCCCGTGCGCGCTGGTCATCTCCACCCCGGCGGCCATTACGTCCGGCCTGGCGGCGGCGGCACGTCGCGGCACGTTGATTAAGGGCGGCGCGGCGCTGGAGCAGCTGAGCCAGGTTGAACACATCGCCTTCGATAAAACCGGCACACTGACCGTCGGCAAGCCGCAGGTCACCGGCGTGTATCCGCAGGAAATCAGTGAAGATGAACTGCTGACACTGGCCGCCGCCGTTGAACAGGGTTCCACTCACCCGCTGGCGATGGCAATTGTGCGTGAAGCACAGTCGCGAGGATTAACCATCCCGGCGGCGACCGCGCAGCGAGCGCTGGTAGGGTCAGGGATTGAGGCCACCGTTGACGGTAAAAAGGTACTGATTGTCGCGGCTGGCAAGTCTGCTAATCCAGAGGTCGAGGCGTTAGAGAAAGCCGGACAGACGGTTGTTGCCGTCATGCTGGACGGCGTCGTGAAAGGTATTCTGGCGCTGCGCGATACCCTGCGTGACGATGCCAGAGAGGCCGTGGCGGCGCTGCATCAGTTGGGCGTGCAGGGTGTGATTTTAACCGGGGACAACCCTCGCGCGGCGGCGGCCATTGCCGGTGAGCTGGGGCTCGAATTTAAAGCCAGCCTGCTGCCTGCGGATAAGGTCAGCGCGGTGACGGAGCTGAACGCACACGCCCCGCTGGCGATGGTCGGCGACGGGATTAACGATGCGCCGGCGATGAAGGCGTCCACCATTGGCATCGCCATGGGCAGCGGTACCGACGTGGCGCTGGAGACCGCTGACGCGGCGCTGACCCACAACCGCCTGACCGGGCTGGCCCAGATGATCGCGCTTGCGAGGGCGACGCGGGCCAACATCCGCCAGAACATCGGTATCGCGCTGGGGCTGAAGGGGATTTTCCTGGTCACCACGCTGCTGGGCATGACCGGATTATGGCTGGCGGTGCTGGCGGATACCGGTGCAACGGTGCTGGTGACGGCAAACGCGCTCCGGCTGTTGCGTCGCCGGTAAAAAAACGCCCGGTGGCGCTAACGCTTACCGGGCCTACATGTCCTGCCAGATCACAGGTCGGGTAAGGCGAAGCCGCCACCCGACTTTTTTATAAGAAATAGCTCATCGCCAGGCCTAAAAACAGCACCAGACCGACGTAGTTATTGTTCATAAACGCTTTAAAGCAGGCGTCACGTTCACGCTTCGCAATCAGTTTCTGCTGATAAGCAAACAGCAGCCCCGCCACCAGCACGGACCAGTAAAACGCCCAGTTCAGACCGTTGAGGCGACCGATCGCCACCATCAGCGCCAGCACGGCAACCTGCAGAATCCCGATGATCAGCTTGTCGTGACGGCCAAACAGAATGGCGGTGGATTTGATGCCAATTTTCAGGTCGTCGTCGCGGTCAACCATCGCGTATTGGGTATCGTAAGCCACGGCCCAGAGAATGTTCGCCAGAAACATCAGCCAGCAGCTGAGCGGTAAGGACTCACTAACTGCCGCAAACGCCATCGGAATCGACCAGCCAAACGCCGCGCCCAGCACAACCTGCGGCAGATGGGTGTAGCGCTTCATAAACGGATAAACCCAGGCCAGTGCCAGCGCTGCCACGGAGAGCAGAATGGTCATGGTGTTCAGGGTTAACACCAGCAGGAAGGAGAGCAGCACCAGAACAACGAACAGCACGCGGGCCTCTTTCCCGGTCACCTGCCCACTGGGTAACGGACGACCGGCAGTCCGTTTGACATGGCCGTCGAATTTACGGTCGGCATAGTCATTGACCACGCAGCCCGCCGCACGCATCAGCCAGACCCCGGCAACAAACACGCCAAGGATCCACAGCGGCGGCACGCCTGGCGTCGCCACCCACAGCGCCCATAAGGTCGGCCACAGCAACAGTAACGCGCCAATAGGTTTATCGGTACGCATTAAGCGGTGATAAGCCAACAGCTTATTCTGCGTCAGGCTCCACTCCATTTTGTCTTCCTCTTAGTACAACGGTGATGCCGGTAAAAAAAGCTCCGTCAGAATTAACGGTTTACCACTCAGGCGAAGGCGGGAACGACGCCCCCACAGTTCGGCATCACGACCAATTTCAATAAAATCCCGGGTAAGTTCAGACGAGGTGAAGAGGTAACGCCCCAGCGGCGTTTTCCCCAGACGCTGCAGCGCCAGCTCGGGCCCGGAAAGGGTGGACTCGGGTACTACCGTCCGTCCGGCAAGCCACGGTTCACCGTCAGCACAGAGTAAAATTTCACGCAGCCAGTAACGAGGCTCCTGCGGCAGCAGCGGCAGTTCGCTGGCGATCTCATCGCCAGAGACAAACCCTTCCTGAATCAGGGTCACCGTGACCGTTTTCCCCTGCTGCTCAAAACGTTTCGTCATGGAATCTTCCAGCAACAGCCAGTCAAGCTGCTGCGGATCAAGCGCAGGGATGTGGTCGAAATAGCGCAGCGCACGCAGTTGCGTTAGCGCGGGGTGTGACATGCCAGACTCTCCGATACATAACGTACTGGCATTGTATCGCAGAAACGCGGATTGAGGGGGGTCAAACGTTATTTAACGATCACGATCGCAACAAGGGCGCAACAACGCTGGAGATATATTCGCGGCAGCAACAGCAGACTTGATTTTGATTAAGTATCGCACGGCTAAATTGTGAGCTAATGCAGCTCTTGGGAAGCAATATCAGGAACTTAATACATGGATGACAATAAAAATAGCCCCCCTAATCGGTCTTATCATCGTCCCATCTGGGATGACGATGGCACATTTCATTATAAGGTTGTTGCTCAGCCAAAAGACAAAAACCACATCTCGGTTTGTCTCAAGCCCCCTTCAAAAGTGATCCCGGTGATTTTTATTCCTGGAGTGATGGGGTCAAACTTAAAAAATGAGGATGGTGAAGTCTGGCGGTTCAGTGCAGCTTCGCTCGTGAAATTACCATTAGCCAATGCAAAAAAAAGAAAACAACTGCTTGATCCAAAGACCACTATCGTCGATGACTCTGGAGAAATTTTAAACGACGGTGCGGATGGCAAAAAATTCCCGTCCCGTCGTACCCGCGGATGGGGAAGTGCATTTTACATGAGCTACGGTGAGGCGCTTGACCGGCTGCAATATCTGCTCAGCGACGACGATATCCTGATGGATAATTACTTTCGGGAAATACAGTTGCAAACGGCACGGCAGCGTTTTATCGGCGTCAGAATCGGTGACGAGCCTCAGGAGCAGGTGCTGAGCGAAGAAGAAGTGGCTCACGGGCACAAGTTCTTATTCCCTCTGCACGTTTTTGGTTACAACTGGCTGCAATCGAATGCGGACTCTGCGGCGTTGCTGGGCGAATATATCCTTAAGGTGCTGAGCACGTACCACGGACGCCTGGCAGTCAACAAGGTCATCCTGATCACCCATTCGATGGGCGGACTGGTTGCCCGCTATTACTCGGAAAATATGGGCGGTCAGGACTCAATCCTGGGTATCGTACACGGCGTCATGCCGGATCTCGGATCACCGGCTGCTTATCGCCGCATGAAGATCGGTGAGCGTGGCGTCACTGGAATGATTATCGGGGACAGTGCAGAAAAGCTGATGCCGGTTCTGGCACAGTCTCCCGGTCCGTTACAGCTGCTGCCGGGCATGGCTTATGGTCCGGGATGGCTGAAAATCAACAGTAAGGAGACTCAACTTTCCCTCCCGGTGGCCAATCCATATGAGGAAATTTATCTAAACAAAACAGCGTGGTGGCGGCTATGTGAGCAGGATTTGCTGCTGGATGATACCAGGGCCGAATGGAATAAATATGAGAAAACCATAAGTAATGTCGTTAAAAAATTTATTGAGAAGTTAAACGGCAAATACCACCCTCAGACCTGGCTATTTTACGGAGCCAGCAAAAGCAACCCTTCCGATGGGTTCCTTACATGGGAAGAGCGGATCCCTAAGAGTGTTAAGGAAGCGCAGAGGTGCAGGGAAAATGAAGGTAACCCTTTTGAACTGTCCCCGTTAAGGGCTCATCAACTTATTTCATCCGCAAGTCCCGGTGATGGGACCGTGCCGATCACCTCCGTTCGCACCTCCTCTTCCCGTATACAGGGCGTCCTGGCGACAGATGTCGATCATGAAGGTGCTTATGCTGTCGATCCTGTCGATCGCTCCCGCTCGGTATACAGCGATCTCTCCGATGCCCTGGTGTTCACGGTTCGCTCGGTGGTAAAGATTGTGCAGCAGGTTCCCGCCCCATGAAAAAAGACACATCCCC
>NZ_JAIWJZ010000184.1:0-201 GCF_020216105.1 Enterobacter sp. K16B | reverse complement strand
TCCAGCGCCCTCTAACGGGTTACCAGCCGCATCCCAGTGCCACTGCTCCTGACCGGGCAGCGAGCCGTCCTGAGCGAGCAGGCCCCGGCGCTGTCGTACTGCCAGCGGTTCCAGTTAAACGGGTTATCGTCCCGTTCTTCCCGCACCAGGTTATTGCGATAATCGTACTCCAAGCGGCGGGATCAGCGGCGCGGCGACGGG
>NZ_JAIWJZ010000183.1:0-248 GCF_020216105.1 Enterobacter sp. K16B | reverse complement strand
CTGCAACTCGACTCCATGAAGTCGGAATCGCTAGTAATCGTAGATCAGAATGCTACGGTGAATACGTTCCCGGGCCTTGTACACACCGCCCGTCACACCATGGGAGTGGGTTGCAAAAGAAGTAGGTAGCTTAACCTTCGGGAGGGCGCTTACCACTTGTGATTCATGACTGGGGTGAAGTCGTAACAAGGTAACCGTAAGGGGACCTGCGGTTGGATCACCTCCTTACCTTAAAGAACCTGCCTTTG
>NZ_JAIWJZ010000182.1:0-6180 GCF_020216105.1 Enterobacter sp. K16B | reverse complement strand
GAAGTGATTCACATCCGCCGTGTCGATGGAGGCGCATTATAGGGAGTTACCGAGCGACCGCAACCGAAAAGTTGCAAAAAAATGACTGACTGCTGCATTCCCCAGCAAAACCCCGCCTTATACCCTTTTATGCACAAAGTTATCCACAATCATAAGCGGATCCCGATGCGATCCCACGAATTAAACAGGAAGATCAACTATACTAGCGGCAAATACTCTCCTCTGTGCAGGCTCATCCTCATGACCACACAACGCCTCGCCCGTGACTGGCGTCTCCCTACAGCGGGGTTGATGCTGCTGGCGATCCTCTTTGCCGGATTTACCCTGCATAGCCACTGGAACGCTTTTATCCAGTGGTGTCTTGCCACGCAAATTACGCTGCACCGTTATCTGGTGATGTATCTGCTGCAGCTTAATAACCACCAGTACAGCGGCGGATTATGGTTACTAACGGGGGCTTTCCTTTATGGCGTTCTGCACGCCATTGGTCCCGGACACGGAAAGTTCATCGTGACGACCTACCTGACGACAAATAAAGAAAGCGAGCTGGCCGCCCGGGTCATCCCCTTCCTGGGTAGCCTGATGCAAGGCGTCAGCGCCATACTGTTTGTCTTTATTCTGGCTGTCGGGTTCAACCTTGCGTCCGGGGATATCAGTACCAGCCGCTGGTATGTTGAGAAGATAAGCGCTGTGCTTATTGGCGCATTTGGTGCCTTCGTCATTTACCAGGCGCTGAAGAGCCTGCGCCCGCGCAGGATGACGGTGTCCGCCATTAAGCCTCTTCATCAGCATGATGAACACTGTGGCTGCGGCCATCACGGTGTAGGCGCAGACCTGACGCAGGGCGACTGGAAAACCCGTCTGGGGGTGATCCTGGCGATCGGCGCGCGTCCGTGTAGCGGGGCAATCATGATCCTGATGTTCTCGAACGCGCTGGGCATAGTCACCTGGGGAATGGCCGCGGTCATGACCATGTCGCTGGGCACAGCGCTTTCGATTATGGGGCTTTCACTGGCTGTACGTTACGCCCGTGAGCGCACGGTGACCTGGTTCGGAGAAAGCACGTCATTAAGATGGCTGGTGCCGGCAGTCAAAATAGCCGGAGGGATAGCCCTGATCCTGTTCGCGACGGTGCTGTTCCTGACGGTGATTCCCATCAGCGCCAATGGCGACTACATCGCTGCAGGATGCTAATAAAAGAAAAACCCGCCAGCGGCGGGTTTTTTATTACTCGTTGATGCGTGGATGCTGGTCCACCAGTCGGGAGCGTTTCTTCTGCAGTTCTTCAATCTCTGCGTCAATATCCTCGATCTTCTGCTCTACGCTATCGTAGTGCTCACGGAGGATCTCTTTCGCTTCCTGAATATCCGATGCCGCAGGCGTTGCGCCTTTCAGAGGTCGATTCGCGGTCTCCTTCATGGTAAGACCCGTAATCAAACCAATCACCGCAATCACCATCAGGTAATAAGCTGGCATCATCAGGTTCTGCGTGCTCTCCACCAGCGAAGCGGCAAGCGTCGGGGTCAGACCGGCAATCAGCACCGAGATATTAAAGGCCGCAGCCAGCGCACTGTAGCGAATGTGCGTTGGGAACATCGCAGGCAACGTTGAGGCCATCACCCCGATAAAGCAGTTAAGGATCACCGCCAGCATCAGCAAACCGGCAAAAATCAGCCCCAGCACATTACTGTTGATCAGAATAAACGCCGGGATGGCGAGAGCAAACAGCGCAACGCTTCCCAGAATAATGAACGGTCGACGACCAAAGCGGTCACTCAACAGGCCCATAATCGGCTGCACAAACAGCATACCCACCATGATGGCGATAATGATCAGCACACCGTGATCTTCCGAGTAGTGCAGGTTATGCGACAGATAGCTCGGCATGTAGGTCAGCAGCATGTAATAGGTCACGTTAGTGGAGATCACCAGACCGATACAGACCAGCAGGCTCCGCCAGTGCTTAGTGGCGATCTCTTTGAACGACACCTTCGGACCGTCCTGCAGCCCTTCGCGATCGCCCTGCTCAAGCTTATCAACGTGCTGCTGGAACGCAGGCGTCTCTTCAAGCGCATGACGCAGATACAGGCCTATGATCCCCAGCGGCAGCGCCAGGAAGAATGGAATACGCCAGCCCCAGTCGAGGAAGTTCTCTTCCCCTACCACGGTTGAAATCAGTACCACCACGCCCGCGCCCAGAACAAACCCGGCAATCGAGCCGAAGTCCAGCCAGCTTCCCATAAACCCGCGCTTACGGTCCGGGGAGTATTCAGCAACAAAGATCGATGCCCCGGTATATTCCCCCCCTACCGAGAAGCCCTGCGCCATCTTACAAATCAGCAGCAGAATCGGTGCCCAGATGCCGATGGAGGCATAAGACGGGATAAGGCCGATACAGAATGTACTGATCGACATAATGACGATGGTGATGGCCAGGATCTTCTGGCGACCATATTTATCGCCGAGCATACCGAAAAACAGACCGCCCAGCGGACGGATCAGGAAGGGAACGGAGAACGTACCCAGGGCGGCAATCATCTGCAGGCTGGGGTCGGCACCGGGGAAAAATACTTTACCTAACGCGTAGGCCACAAAGCCGTAGACACCAAAATCGAACCATTCCATCGCATTACCGAGCGAGGCTGCGGTAATGGCTTTACGCAGTTTTGCGTCATCAATAATGGTGACGTCGCGAAGCGTAATGGGTTTAATCTTTTTCCTTCTCAGCATAGCTATCCTCGTTGACTCGGCCCTGTCTGTTTCACAGTCCAGTTTGCGTTCTGTGAACCATGGGATCCGCTCCATGCGAATCGCCTTATTCAAGCGTAGCAGGTTTACTTACATTGACGTTTTACGTCGATACAACCGAACCTGTTGACGCCTGTCTGGGCAGTTAATGACCTTTTTACCCTACCAGCGTTTATATTTGTGATCAACTTCACACATATTTCTGTGCTCGGTCAACCCACGCTAATTTTTGTCAAGGAGCGCAAATAGGCACTTTCTCAGTCCGCCTGAAAAGCAGCCTCACACACGTTATTAATCCTTTCTCATCAAAAAAACGAACCCCATTAATTCATACCCAACTCACATAATTTTCCATCGTCAGGAATCTGCCCTTAGCTTTGCATTGAATATGTGACAAAGATAACTAAAACGATGTTTTATTTTCATTGAATCAATATTCCAATGATCGCATGATAAATCCGAACATAACGTTTTATCTCTTTTCGGCTGAGGTTACGCGAGCGTACTCAGTTCATTTTGTTGCCGGGCCATTAAAAACACGATCGCGGGCACAAACGGCAACATATTGAATTTAATGACTAATTTTTAACACCTATCACCCGCCATGCGGGATCAGATGTGAGGTTTGTCTATGAAGATTAAAGCCACGATAGAACGCATACCTGGCGGTATGATGCTGGTTCCGCTGGTACTGGGAGCCATCCTGAATACCCTGGCTCCTGATACCGGGGCTTATTTCGGTGGTTTTACAAAAGGAATGATTACGGGCACGGTTCCCATTCTTGCCGTCTGGTTTTTTTGTATTGGCGCATCCATTAATTTACGGGCGACGGGTACGGTATTACGGAAATCCGGTACGCTGGTGATAACCAAAATAGCGGTTGCCTGGAGTGTGGCAATGATATGCGCGATGTTCATTCCGGAGAATGGAATTCAGAACGGATTCTTTGCCGGTTTATCGGTGCTGGCGATTGTCTCCGCAATGGATATGACCAACGGCGGGTTGTACGCCAGCCTGATGAACCAGTACGGGACGAAAGAAGAGTCCGGTGCCTTTGTCCTGATGTCTCTGGAGTCCGGCCCGCTGGTGACGATGCTTATACTGGGCTCTGCAGGCCTGGCCTCTTTTGAACCCCACCATTTTGTCGGCGCGATCCTGCCTTTCCTGGTCGGTTTCGCGCTGGGCAATCTGGACCACGATCTGCGTGATTTCTTCAGCAAAGCCACGCCGGTGCTGATCCCGTTCTTCGGCTTCGCGCTGGGGAATACCATCAACCTGAAGGTCATTCTCGATACCGGACTGCTGGGTATTGTGCTGGGTGTTGCCGTGATCGTCATCACCGGTATTCCGCTGGTGATTGCTGACCGCGTTATCGGGGGAGGAAACGGTACGGCGGGCGTCGCCGCCTCTTCAGCCGCAGGCGCAGCCGTCGCCAATCCGGTGATTATTGCCCAGATTAACCCGGCCTTCGAACCGGTGGCCGCTTCAGCGACAGCACTGGTTGCCGCCAGCGTGATTGTCACCGCGATTCTGGTGCCCATCATCACCGCGCTGTACGCGAAACGCTACGCAAGTGCCCCGGAACAGGACATCGAACGAAAAGCGGTAGAACTCCGCCATTAACACACCGCACCAGACCATCCCCTCTCCCCTCCGGGGAGAGGGTCAGGGTGAGGGGGTAAGGAATTCACCCAAAAATTTCGTCCACCATCCCGTCCACCAGCCGTTTTGCTGAACAGAGCCTCGGCATCCCCAGCGCGACGGTCTGCCAGTTCTGCGTCACTGACCAGCTCACCGGATGTTTATCCGCCTGACACCAGTCCCCCAGCCAGCCTAGCATGTCTTTATGATCGATTAAGCCCGGAGACGCCGGTGTTGTCAGCCACTGGTGATAGAAATGGCGGGTCGTGGGAGAGGCATTAATCCCCTGTGCCAGATAGTTGGCCGCCATGCTGCGCAGGTTATCCTTGAGCATGGCCGCCACATCTTCGTTCGCGAGGCGGCAGGCATCGCCAAATGGCCCCCAGCAAAGCTCTTCCAGGACGATAAAACAGCGACCGGCCAGTGACCAGCCATCATAGTGCCCGGCCCGCCAGCGGGTAAAAATCTGCTCGCTGTGCTCACCCGCCTGCACCGTTAGCCCGCGCTGGGTCAGGGCCTTTTCTTTATAAGCTGCCCGTTGGGTAAAATGAGAAGAGAGTTCGGCGTACTGCTGCATCAGCCCCGGTGCCTGCTGTGCGCGCGGATGAGCCTGCTGGCGCAGCGCCATCAGCTTCTCCGCCATCAGCGTCAGGGCGAGATGGCCCGGGTCCAGCATGCCGGCCAGTTTTTCCGCCAGGCCCAGGCGTAGCGCCGCATTTTCATTGAGCATCCCCGCCATCGCCCAGGGGCGTAGCCGGGTACGGGTCATAATTTCCTGCGTCAACCGCTCACGAAACTGCAGCTGTTGTGGTCCAGGGTGGGGATGACGCGCTGCGTCTACCCCCTGCACCAGATCGACCATAAATTTTGGATGAATACACTCCAGCGTTCGCCCGGGGCCATCCAGTAGTGGTGTTGTCATGGTTGCTCTGCCGCGAATAGAGTTTGAATATCATCGCGTAACAGTCGGGTATCTTCCTGAATCCACGTCGCAGTAGTGATACTTTGCTTCAACAACTGGCAGAGCGCTCGGGTTGAATGCTCATTTTGTTGGCGCACTGCGAGGCTATCACGCAAGCTTTCCTGTAACCCGGTCAGGCACAACGAAAATTCTGCAAAGAACGTTGCCATTCCTGCCCTAACAGAGACATCGACCTGCGCGGACAAAGCTTTACGTATTTGTTCACAAAACTGCTCAATATGTTGCTTAATTTTTTCATGAAGCTGTGCAATGTCGATAACATAGCGCGTGCGCGTTTCGACATAATCATCCCAGCCCCAACCCGGATTATTGAGCCAGCGAGAGACCGTTTCACGCATGCTGCCCCCGCCGGATGGCTGGCCTGCCTGGCTGTCATCCTGTGCAATGGCATCGTTAAACAGTGCCTGCGTATTAAAGTTAAGCTGGCTCGCCTGAAACGCCGGGAAACTGATCCGCGCCCGAAAACCCGCATGGCTCAGGTGCTCTTTGATACGCGTTTCAATGGGACGCATCGCTTCATTCAGGGACCGCGCCAGCGTCGACTCCAGCTGATCGAAGCGTAACGCCAGTTCCCGGCCGATCTTCCTCTGCGCATCCAGCATGATAAGCTCGCAGGAAGAGCGGATTTTACTCAGCGCGATCTGCGCCTGCCCCTCGTCGTCCAGCACCAGCTGCTTCAGATCCTCCTGCGCGTCAATGCGGTGATGCAGCCCGTCGATACCGGCCAGCTCAAGAATATGGTGCGCGCTGAATAGATCACCCATCGCCTGATGCAGCGCCGTTTTTTGCGACACCATAAAGTCCGCGG
>NZ_JAIWJZ010000181.1:0-475 GCF_020216105.1 Enterobacter sp. K16B | reverse complement strand
GAGCATCAAACTTTTAAATTGAAGAGTTTGATCATGGCTCAGATTGAACGCTGGCGGCAGGCCTAACACATGCAAGTCGAACGGTAGCACAGAGAGCTTGCTCTCGGGTGACGAGTGGCGGACGGGTGAGTAATGTCTGGGAAACTGCCTGATGGAGGGGGATAACTACTGGAAACGGTAGCTAATACCGCATAACGTCGCAAGACCAAAGAGGGGGACCTTCGGGCCTCTTGCCATCAGATGTGCCCAGATGGGATTAGCTAGTAGGTGGGGTAACGGCTCACCTAGGCGACGATCCCTAGCTGGTCTGAGAGGATGACCAGCCACACTGGAACTGAGACACGGTCCAGACTCCTACGGGAGGCAGCAGTGGGGAATATTGCACAATGGGCGCAAGCCTGATGCAGCCATGCCGCGTGTATGAAGAAGGCCTTCGGGTTGTAAAGTACTTTCAGCGGGGAGGAAGGCGTTGTGG
>NZ_JAIWJZ010000180.1:0-1689 GCF_020216105.1 Enterobacter sp. K16B | reverse complement strand
ATTTTTCTTGAATGTGACTCTGTCGATGAAGCGATGAACGTAATGGCCGATTTCCCGCTGGCAAAAGCTGGCTTATTAAGCTTTGAGTGCATTCCGCTTGGCTCCTTTATTAACTGGGAAAATCTTTTTGCCGCTGAATACAAAAATAAATAGTGAGGCCCGATATGAAACCTGCAGATAAACCCGTGCTGTGTGTCGTTTCCAGCCATCCGATTAAAGGCGCATCCGGTGTTCCAACCGGTTTTTTCCTGGCCGAGCTGACCCATCCGCTGAAAGTACTGGAAGATGCCGGACTAAAAACGATGATAGCCAGCATTCGCGGGGGACAGCCGCCGGTGGATGGATTTGACCTCAGCGATCCTGTCAACGCCTGGTACTGGAACGAAACCAATTTTCAGCAGCGCCTGGCAACAACACCAGCGTTATCCGAGCTGAACGGTACCGATTACAGCGCCGTTTTCTTTGCGGGCGGCCATGGAACCATGTGGGATTTCCGCGACAGCCAGGATGCCCAGCGTGTTATCCGCGAAGTATATGAAAGTGATGGGATTGTCGCAGCCGTCTGCCACGGACCTGCGGCACTGGTTGACGCAAAGCTCAGCAACGGCGAATACCTGGTGAAAGGCAAAAACGTGGCGGCCTTTACCAACAAGGAAGAGGAAGAAGTTCACACCACAGATGTGGTTCCCTACCTGCTTGAGACTGCACTCCGCGAGCATGGCGCGCTTCATCATGAAGCCCCGAACTGGTCTGAAAACGTGGTTACCGACGGACGCCTTATCACGGGGCAGAATCCCGCTTCAGCGCACGGTGTCGGTGTGGCGCTGTTAAATGCCCTCCGCCAGCCAACTTAATTCATTCATCTGTCTTTCATCGTTACTCACCCTCTTTGGCCGGTTTACGTCAGCAACGTTCCGGCCTTTTTTCAGGAACTGAATATGAAAACTCTTCCTCCAGTCGCGCTCGGCACATGGTCCTGGGGCACAGGCTTCGCCGGTGGCGACACCGTCTTCGGCAATCATCTTTCTGATACTCAGATGGCAGACGTGTTCACCACGGCCATGAGTAAGGGTCTCAACCTCTGGGATACCGCAGCAGTATATGGCATGGGGAGTTCCGAGGCAGCGCTGGGAACATTAGTCCGTCAGTTCCCCCGCGAGGATATGATTTTATCCACCAAATTCACGCCGCAGATTGCGAACGAGCAGTCTGCACAGCCTGTCAGCGATATGCTTGAGGCCAGCCTCGGACGCCTGGGTGTGGACGCGATTGATATCTACTGGATCCATAATCCCCTCGACGTCGAAAAATGGACGCCAGGACTGATCCCACTTTTACAAAGCGGTAAGGTCAAACGCGTAGGTGTTTCCAACCACAATCTGGCACAAATCAGACGCGCCAATGAAATCCTTAACGCTTCCGGTTATTCCCTCAGTGCAGTACAAAATCACTACAGCCTGCTCTATCGCGCTTCTGAAGAGGCCGGGATCCTTGATTATTGCCGACAAAATAACATCACGTTCTTTGCTTACATGGTCCTGGAGCAAGGCGCGCTCAGTGGTCGTTATGATTCAAATCATCCCATGCCTGCCGGGAGTGGCCGGGCCGAAAGTTATAACGCAGTACTGCCGCAGATAGAAAGACTAACCGCCGCCATGAAAAAAATGGGAGCCGAAAGGAATGCCAGCG
>NZ_JAIWJZ010000020.1:0-34168 GCF_020216105.1 Enterobacter sp. K16B | reverse complement strand
GTGTGCCGTTGTTCCGTGTCAGTGGAGGCGCATTATAGGGAGTTATTCCGATGTGACAAGCACAAAATACAAAAAACTTTTCGTTCGCTCACTTTTCAAACTTAACGCTTATTTAAGTCGCGAATTGCCCGTTAAATGCGCGATTTCCCGTGCAAAACTGGCCACCTGCGACCAGTCGGTATAAACCACTTCTTTACGTGTATCCGTTTCGCCCCCTGTCATCTTCATAATCAGGCGGATCATAAAGCGGTCATACCAGCGGTAGCGAGGGTAGCGCAGCGCGCCGGCAAAAACGGCGCACAGGTCTGGCTGCCACGGCGAGTTGAGTAAAAACTTGCGCGTGTAGCTGTTGGTCTGCGGCGTACGCTTTTCCGCTTTACGCGCGACCAGATTGACCGAGTAAAACGCACCGGGCAATTTATTGAGCACCGCCGTATGTTTTTTCACAAAGCGATCCAGCGCCGGATGGAAATGCCCGTAACGAATTGACGCGCCAATCACCACGCGGTCGTAATCCTGCCAGGCAATCTGCTCCGCACGGTTCAGGTTCACCACATCCGAGTATATACCCAGCTCTTTTAATTCCGACGCCAGATACGCGGCAATCTCACGCGTTTGCCCGTCTCGCGTAGAGAAAAGAATCAGTGTTTTCATCAACGGCTCCTTACTCGCGCCAGAAGGTAGGAGTGAACAGTACCAGCAGCGTAAAGACCTCAAGACGACCAAACAGCATATTGGCGATGAGGATCCATTTCGCGACCGGGTTCATGCTGGCAAAGTTATCCGCCACCACCCCAAGTCCGGGCCCCAGGTTATTCAATGTTGCGACGACGGACGCAAAGGCGGAGAAATCATCCACTCCCGTCGCGATTATCGCCAGCATACTGACGATAAAGACCAGCGCATAGGCTGAGAAGAACCCCCACACCGCTTCGAGGATACGTTCCGGCAGCGCGCGGTTCCCCAGTTTGATGCTATAGACCGCGTTCGGGTGGACCAGACGTTTCAGCTCACGGTTGCCCTGCTTGAACAACAGCAGAATACGAATCACCTTCAGGCCACCGCCCGTCGACCCCGCACAGCCGCCGATAAAGGCGGAACATAGCAGAAGTACCGGCAGGAACAGCGGCCAGCGTGCAATACTGTCCGTGGTAAACCCGGCGGTTGTCGCCATTGATACCACCTGGAAGAACGCCTGATTCAGGGTCGTCAATGCCGAGTTATAGACATCATGGAACCACAGCACCAGGGTACAGATGATGACCAGCGTAAGCTGAACCCCAATAAACATACGGAACTCCGGGTCGCGCCAGTACACCTTCAGGCTACGCCCGCTCAGTAAAGAGAAGTGCAGGCCATAGTTACAACCGGAGATCAGCAGGAAAATCGCAATAATAGTATTGATCGTTGGGCTGTCGAAGTAGCCCACACTGGCATCGTGGGTGGAGAACCCGCCGATGGCAATCGTCGCAAAACTGTGTCCGATAGCATCGAAAGCCGGCATCCCGGCAAACCATAGCGCCAGCGCACAGGCGACCGTCAGCAGAACATAAATCAGCCATAAGGTTTTCGCCGTCTCGGCAATACGAGGCCGCATTTTGTTGTCTTTCAGCGGCCCGGGCATTTCGGCGCGATAGAGCTGCATCCCACCAACGCCCAGAATAGGCAGAATGGCGACGGCCAGGACAATGATCCCCATCCCCCCGAACCACTGCAGCATCTGTCGATAAAAAAGAATCGCGTGCGGGAGTGAATCCAGACCCACCAGCGTCGTCGCCCCGGTTGTCGTTAAGCCGGAGAAGGATTCAAAAAAGGCATCCGTGATGCTCAGGTTAGGCTGTTCTGAGAAGATAAAGGGGAGCGAACCGACGCTTCCCAGCACCGTCCAGAACAGAACCACAATCAGAAATCCTTCGCGAGATTTCAGCTCACCTTTCTGACGACGGTTTGGCCACCACAGCAGCGAGCCAATCGCCAGCGCGACAAAGAAAGTCTGAGTAAACGCCCGCCCTGCGCCGTCCCGGTAGATAAGCGCCACCAGTCCTGGGAGGATCATCGTCCCGGAAAAGAGTATGACCAGCAGTCCAACGATTCGGGTTATGGCACGAAAATGCATCTCTGCCGCTTCCTTTGGTATTCAAAAGTGAGGTGGGGATTATTCTTCAATCGGCAGCAATTGCAACGAACCACGACTAAAATCAGCCAGTTTTGCTGAAAAAGCAGCCAGTTCCGCCTGAGGAAGCGCCACGCGTAATTGCACCATTGCCTGATATTCACTGTGTGCGATGACACCATTGAACTGCTTCAGCAGCGCTTCAATACCCGAGAGCTGGGCGTAATCGCATAACAAAGTATATTCGGTGAGCGGCGTTTTGCGGGTAGTGACCAGCATATTAAGCGCCTGCTGCACGCCCCCGCCATAGGCTTTAACCAGCCCACCGGTACCTAACAAAATGCCGCCGTAATAGCGCACCACCACGGCGGTAATTTCACCCACGCCGCTGCCCATCAGCTGCGAGAGCATGGGTTTACCGGCCGTGCCCGCCGGTTCACCGTCGTCGGAAAACCCCAGCTGCTGTGAATCGTCCGGCGGCCCTGCCACCCACGCCACACAGTGGTGACGCGCGTCAGGATGTGCAGCCCGGACGGACTCGACAAACGCTTTTGCCGCGTCCACGCCGTCGGTATGCGCCAGCAGCGTAATAAAGCGGCTTTTCTTGATTTCCTCAACAAAGGTGACCGGTTCAGCCGGTATCAGCCAGCTTTCCATCAGGCCAGCTTCAGGTCTCGCGTCATGTTCTCGATACCATTTTCGTGAACCACAACGTTATCTTCGATGCGAATACCACCAAACGGCTTCAGCGCGTCAATTTTTTCCCAGTTGAAGTGTTTGCTGAACTGGCCTTCACGCCACGGTGCCAGCAGGGATTCGATAAAGTAGATCCCCGGCTCGATGGTCAACACCATACGCGGCTCAAGAATGCGGGTGCAGCGCAGGTAAGGGTATTTAGACGGTGCCGCCAGGTGCGTACCGGTATCGTCCTGCATGAAGCCGGCAACGTCGTGAACCTGCAGACCCAGCGGGTGACCAATGCCGTGCGGCATGAATGGCCCGGTCAGATCGTTTTCGACCATTGCTTCTTCACTCATGTCTTTCACAATCTGATGCTTACGCAGCAGTTTCGCAATGCGCTGATGGAACTGGATGTGGTAATCCACATAGCGGGTTCCCGCCTTCATGGTGCTAATAAGCGCCAGCTGTTCATCGTTCACGTCTTTAATCAGCTGTGCGAAATCGGTGTCCGCGTTGGCCGCCCAGGTTCGGGTCAGGTCCGCCGCATAACCGTTGTACTCGGCACCCGCATCAAGCAGGAAGCTGCGTATTTCCGATGGAACCTGATGATCCAGTTTGGTGTAGTGAAGCACAGACGCATGCTCGTTGAGCGCGACGATATTGCTGTACGGCACATCGGTATCACGGTGGCCTGTCGCGGTCAGATAGGCCTGGTTGATATCGAACTCGCTCATGCCCGACTGGAACGCTTCGTGCGCCGCACGGTGACCATTCACCGCCGTTTTTTGCGCTTCACGCATACAGTAAAGTTCGTAGTCGGTTTTATACGAGCGGTAATAGTGCAGGTAATCCAGCACCCCTTTCGGGTTGAGCTTGTCGGCCGGAATGTCCAGGCCCAGCGCACGTTCCGGTACCGGACCAATATAGGCGATGTTGCCGCGTGCGGCAGGCAGCTGGCTGCCAATGCCGTCGGCTTTTGGTAAGGCGATGACCTCCACTTCTTCTGTCCAGAAGCTGGTCGGCAGCGGTTCCACGTTGTGCCAGTAATCGACCGGCAGGTAGAACCACAGTTTCGGCTTGTTCACGCCATCCACCAGCAGCCAGCAATTTGGAACCTGAGTCACCGGCACCCAGGCTTTAAACTGTGGGTTCACCTTAAATGGGTAAGCGTGATCGTCGAGAAAGGTATTCATCAGCTCGCCGGAGTGGATCAACAGCGCATCCAGCTTAAAGCGGGCCAGTACATCGCGGGTACGTTCCTGTAGGGTAACGATATGATTTTTATAGAGCGAAGCCAGTGAGTCCATCATTCTTCCTTTCGTTTTTTTGACCTCAAGTCATCGCATCTTAGCACACCTCTCTCCGGCTGCGTGATTTCCGCCGACCGTGATCAATGCAGCAATTTCTTAATGAGTAATTTGCATTTTATTAACATAAATCCCACACTCCGACTCATCTGGTATGACCAGATCCACTTGCTGGATTCAGGAGACTGACATGCTCTACAAAGGCGACACCCTGTACCTCAACTGGCTGGAAGATGGCATTGCCGAACTGGTGTTCGATGCCCCCGGCTCAGTAAATAAGCTTGATACCGCGACGGTGGCCAGTCTTGGCCAGGCGCTGGATGTTCTTGAAAAACAATCTGAATTAAAAGGGCTGCTGCTGCGCTCGAACAAAGCGGCCTTTATTGTCGGCGCCGATATCACCGAATTCCTCTCGCTCTTCCTGGTGCCTGAAGAGCAGCTGAGCCAGTGGCTGCATTTTGCCAATAGCGTCTTTAATCGTCTGGAAGATCTGCCTGTTCCGACGATCTCCGCCGTCAACGGCTACGCGCTGGGCGGTGGTTGTGAATGCGTGTTAGCGACTGATTACCGTCTGGCTACGCCGGACCTGCGCATTGGCCTTCCGGAAACGAAGCTGGGTATCATGCCGGGCTTTGGCGGCTCTGTGCGCATGCCGCGCATGCTGGGTGCCGACAGCGCGCTTGAGATCATTGCCGCAGGTAAAGATGTCGGTGCAGAACAGGCGCAGAAAATCGGCCTGGTCGACGGTGTCGTGAAGCCAGAAAAACTGATTGAAGGCTCTCTCGCCATTCTGCGTCAGGCGATTAACGGCGATCTCGACTGGAAAGCCAAACGCCAGCCGAAGCTGGAGCCGTTAAAACTCAGCAAGATTGAAGCCACGATGAGCTTCACCATCGCCAAAGGCATGGTGATGCAGACCGCGGGTAAACACTATCCAGCGCCGATCACGGCGGTGAAGACCATTGAAGCCGCCGCCCGCTTTGGCCGCGATGAAGCCCTGAAGCTGGAAAACCAGAGCTTTGTCCCGCTGGCACATACCAACGAAGCCCGCGCGCTGGTTGGCATCTTCCTCAACGATCAGTTCGTGAAGGGTAAAGCAAAACAGCTGACCAAAAACGTTGAGACGCCAAAACATGCGGCTGTACTCGGCGCTGGCATTATGGGTGGCGGCATCGCTTACCAGTCTGCCTGGAAAGGCGTGCCGGTGGTGATGAAAGACATCAGTGAGAAATCCCTGACGCTGGGGATGACCGAAGCGGCCAAGCTGCTGAATAAACAGCTGGAACGCGGCAAAATTGACGGACTTAAGCTCTCCGGTGTGATCTCGACTATCCAGCCAACGCTGGAATACACCGGTTTCGACCGCGTGGACGTAGTTGTTGAGGCGGTCGTAGAAAACCCGAAAGTGAAAAAAGCGGTACTGGCGGAAACGGAAGAGAAGGTTCGCCCGGATACCGTCCTGGCGTCTAACACCTCAACGATCCCGATTAGCGAGCTGGCAAGCGTGCTGAAGCGTCCGGAGAACTTCTGCGGGATGCACTTCTTCAACCCGGTACACCGTATGCCGCTGGTCGAGGTGATCCGCGGGGAAAAAACCTCTGACGACACCATTGCCAAAGTGGTGGCGTGGGCAAGCAAGATGGGTAAAACGCCGATCGTTGTTAACGACTGCCCGGGCTTCTTCGTCAACCGCGTCCTGTTCCCTTACTTCGCCGGTTTCAGCCAGCTGCTGCGCGACGGCGCGGATTTCCGCAAGATAGACAAAGTAATGGAAAAACAGTTCGGCTGGCCGATGGGCCCGGCATATCTGCTGGATGTGGTCGGCATTGATACGGCACATCACGCTCAGGCAGTCATGGCGGCGGGCTTCCCGCAGCGCATGCAGAAAGATTATCGCGACGCCATTGACGCCCTGTTCGACGCCAACCGCTTTGGTCAGAAAAACGGCCTGGGCTTCTGGCGCTATAAAGAAGACAGCAAAGGCAAACCGAAGAAAGAAGAAGACGCGGCGGTGGATAGCCTGCTGGCCGATGTCAGTCAGCCGAAACGCGATTTCACCGACGATGAGATCATCGCCCGGATGATGATTCCGATGATCAACGAAGTGGTGCGTTGCCTCGAAGAAGGCATCATCGCCAGCCCGGCAGAAGCCGATATGGCGCTGGTATACGGCCTGGGCTTCCCGCCGTTCCACGGTGGCGCGTTCCGCTGGCTGGACACGCTCGGCAGCGCCCGCTATCTCGATATGGCCCAGCAGTATCAGCACCTCGGCCCGCTGTATGAGGTGCCGGAAGGGCTGCGCAACAAAGCGCGCCATAACGAACCCTACTATCCAGCAGTTGAGCCAGCCCGTCCGGTTGGCGAGCTGAAAACGGCTTAAGGAGTCACAATGGAAAAGGTTGTCATTGTTGATGCGATTCGCACCCCGATGGGCCGTTCAAAAGGCGGCGCATTCCGCAACGTGCGTGCGGAAGACCTCTCCGCGCACCTGATGCGTAGCCTGCTGGCGCGTAACCCGGCGCTGGATCCGGCTGCACTCGACGATATCTACTGGGGCTGCGTGCAGCAGACCCTGGAGCAGGGCTTCAACATCGCCCGTAATGCCTCCCTGCTGGCGGAGATCCCGCATTCCGTTCCGGCCGTCACCGTTAACCGTCTGTGTGGTTCGTCCATGCAGGCGCTGCACGATGCGGCACGTATGATCATGACCGGCGATGCCCAGGCCTGCCTGGTCGGCGGCGTGGAACATATGGGTCACGTACCGATGAGCCACGGGGTCGATTTCCACCCGGGCATGAGCCGTAACGTGGCGAAAGCCGCGGGGATGATGGGCCTCACCGCTGAGATGCTCTCACGCCTGCACGGCATCAGCCGTGAAATGCAGGATACCTTTGCCGCGCGCTCTCACGCTCGCGCATGGGCCGCAACGCAGTCCGGCGCATTCAAAAATGAGATCATCCCAACCGGCGGCCACGATGCTGACGGCGTTCTGAAGCAGTTCAGTTACGACGAGGTGATCCGCCCGGAAACCACCGTGGAAGCCCTTTCCACGCTGCGCCCGGCGTTTGATCCGGTCACCGGTACGGTAACAGCCGGTACCTCGTCGGCGCTGTCCGACGGCGCGGCCGCGATGCTGGTGATGAGCGAAAGCCGCGCCCGCGAGCTGGGGCTAACGCCTCGCGCCCGCGTGCGCTCGATGGCGGTCGTGGGCTGCGATCCTTCGATTATGGGTTACGGTCCGGTTCCGGCCTCGAAGCTGGCGCTGAAAAAAGCAGGATTAACCACCAGCGATATCGACCTGTTTGAGATGAATGAAGCCTTCGCCGCGCAGATCCTGCCGTGCATTAAAGATCTGGGGCTGATGGAGCAGGTAGACGAGAAGATCAACCTCAACGGCGGCGCGATCGCCCTCGGTCACCCGCTGGGCTGCTCCGGGGCGCGCATCAGCACCACGCTTATCAACCTGATGGAACGCAAAGATGCCCAATTTGGTCTGGCAACGATGTGTATTGGTTTGGGTCAGGGTATCGCGACGGTGTTTGAGAGAGTGTAAGGCTATAACGTAGGCCCGATAAGCATCGCACCATCGGGCTTTTGCCGGGAGGCGCTGCGCTTTCCCGGCCTACGAGAGGTACCTCGCCGCCAGTGACGTCACTGGCGAAGAGAGACAGTTTAGTTGCCGTTCTTCCCGCCTGTCAGGGGCGGGTTTTTTATTTAGATAAACGCAAACGCATCGCCAAACAGGCGGTCTTCACGCGCGTCACGTTCATTACAGAACAGATCGCGGGCAATTTTCGCCATCTCAAAACGGCCAGCGATGTAGATATCGTGCCCTGCCAGCGTGCCGTGATCCTGCAGTACTGCCGTCAGCACTGTACCGCTACGCCCACGCCAGCCCTCTTCCGGCTGTTCAACCACCGGCTCAACACGCAGGTTAGGATGGGTGACGCTCAGCGCTTCCAGTTCAGACAGGTCGTAGAGATGTTTCTCTTCACGGCCACCCCAGTAGATGGTGATATCACGGTCCGGGTTACGCGCGAGGGCAGTCAGCAGAATAGAACGTACGTAGGAGAAGCCTGTCCCCCCGGCGATCAGGATCAGCGGACGGTCTTCGTCATCACGCAGCCACGCGTCACCGTGTGGAATGTCCACCACGATCTCACGCTCTTTAAGAATGCGGTCCATGACGGCCATCGCATACAGGTTAAGCTCTGACGCACCGATATGAAGCTCAATAAATTCCTGCTCCGCTGGCGTTGAGGCCATAGAGAAAGGACGCTTATCACGTTCATCCATCACGACCATCAGGTACTGACCCGCGCGGAAAGAGAATGGCGCTTCTGGCACTAAACGGACGCGATATACGGTGTCGGTGATGGCATCTACCGAGGTCACTTTACAGCTTAAGGTTGTCATTCGCTCTCTCTGTCGGGAAGTCTAAAGGGCTTAACGGTCAGCTCAGGGTTTACCGTTATTCATTATGGCCAGTTCGTCCCAGATCGCGTCAATTCGCGCGGTCACAGCAGGATCTTTTTTGATCGGGCGACCCCATTCACGGTCGGTTTCGCCAGGCCATTTATTTGTGGCATCCAGTCCCATTTTTGAGCCAAGGCCGGAAACCGGCGAGGCAAAATCCAGGTAATCTATCGGCGTGTTTTCGACTAACACCGTATCGCGCGCCGGGTCCATTCGCGTGGTAATGGCCCAGATTACGTCATTCCAGTCGCGGGCGTTAACGTCATCATCGCAGACAATAACAAATTTGGTATACATAAACTGGCGCAGGAATGACCATACGCCCATCATCACGCGTTTAGCGTGACCCGGATACTGCTTCTTCATCGTGACCACTGCCAGGCGATACGAGCATCCTTCAGGCGGCAGATAGAAATCAACAATTTCCGGGAACTGCTTTTGCAGGATCGGCACAAACACTTCATTCAACGCCACGCCCAGCACTGCAGGTTCATCCGGTGGACGTCCGGTATACGTGGAGTGGTAAATCGCATCTTCACGCTGGGTTATGTGCGTCACGGTAAACACCGGGAAGTTATCCACTTCGTTGTAATAGCCAGTGTGGTCGCCGTAAGGACCTTCCGGTGCCAGTTCACCCTGCTCAATGTAACCTTCCAGCACAATTTCCGCACTGGCCGGGACTTCAAGATCGTTAGAAATACACTTCACGACTTCGGTTTTGGTCCCGCGCAGCAGGCCTGCGAAGGCATATTCTGACAGCGTATCCGGCACCGGCGTTACCGCGCCCAGAATGGTGGCCGGGTCAGCGCCGAGCGCAACAGACACCGGGAAACGTTCACCCGGATGCGCAGCACACCACTCCTGGAAATCCAGCGCGCCGCCGCGATGTGACAGCCAGCGCATGATGAGCTTATTCTTGCCAATCAACTGCTGGCGGTAAATACCCAGATTTTGCCGCTCTTTATGCGGCCCACGCGTGACGGTCAGCCCCCAGGTGATGAGAGGCGCAGCATCTTCAGGCCAGCACTGCATGATCGGGATTTTGGTCAAATCAACTGCATCACCTTCCAGCACTTTCTGCTGGCATGGCGCGCCACGAAGGCGTTTGGTGGGCATGTTCAGCACCTGCTTAAACTGCGGCAGTTTGTCGAACAGGTCGCGGAAACCTTTTGGTGGCTCCGGCTCTTTCAGAAACGCCAACAGCTTACCCACTTCACGCAGTGCCGTGACGTCCTCCTGCCCCATCCCCAGTGCGACACGACGTGGCGTACCAAACAGGTTGCACAGCACCGGCATTGAGTAACCCTTCGGATTTTCAAACAGTAATGCAGGACCACCGGCACGCAGGGTGCGGTCAGCAATTTCTGTCATCTCCAGATAAGGATCAACAGGAAGTGTAATGCGTTTGAGTTCACCCTGCTTTTCCAGCAGCGTCAGGAAGTCGCGGAGATCGTGGTATTTCATGCAGTTAATCATGGCCTCTCTGTAAGCGCTTCATTATACGGCGTTAGCCTGCGTGATGCTGTAATTTTGTTAAACAAGCGTGAACTTATGCGTTCTGTTCCCATTTCCCCCATTATAATCAGCTTAGCGATCCCGCCAGGGTTTTGATATGCTTGCGCCCCGAACTAAGGGAAAGAGTGATTATGCAGGCCTGGTATTTACTGTATTGCAAACGCGGGCAACTTCAGCGCGCGCAGGAACATCTTGAACGTCAGTCTGTAAATTGCCTGACGCCCGTGATCACGCTTGAAAAAATGCAGCGCGGGAAGCGCACAACCGTCAGTGAACCTCTGTTCCCGAACTATCTGTTCGTTGAGTTCGACCCGGAGGTGATCCACACCACCACCATCAGCGCCACGCGTGGCGTCAGCCACTTCGTTCGTTTTGGCGCTCACCCGGCAACGGTTCCGTCGACGGTCATTCACCAGCTTTCGGTTTATCAACAACCTGAAGGCATCACCGACCCGGAAACTCCGTACGCGGGAGACAGCGTCGTTATTACGGAAGGGGCTTTTGAAGGCCTGCAGGCAATTTTTGCCGAGCCGGACGGCGAAGCGCGCTCCATGCTGTTGCTCAATCTGCTGAACAAGCAGGTGCTGCAGAGCGTGAAAAACACCGACTTCCGCAAAGTTTAAAAACGTATCCCGAACAGCGTACGCACGTTGTCATCCGTTTGCGCGGAAAGCTCGGCCGGATCCTCTCCGCGCCACGTCGCTACACGTTCAACAATGTGTCCCAGGTAAGCGGGCTCATTTCGCCGCGAAGCCGATTTGGGTTGCATATCGCGCGGGAGCAAATAAGGTGCATCGGTTTCCAGAAGCAGCCGGTCAGCCGGGATCGCCGGTAACAGCTCACGAAGCGCCAGCCCGCGACGTTCATCGCAAACCCAGCCGGTAATGCCCAGATAAAGCCCGCGATCCAGACACTCAAGCGCCTCCTGGCGTGAACCGGTAAAACAGTGCAGCACCGCGCCAGGCAGTTTATCCAGCCACGGATCCAGCAGAGCGAGGAAACGCTCATGCGCGTCGCGACAGTGCATAAACACCGGCATTTCAAGCTCGGCCGCCAGCGCAAGCTGGGCGGTAAAGGCTTTTTCCTGTTCGGCTGGAGTGGAAAAGTTACGGTTGAAATCGAGTCCGCATTCTCCAATGGCCACCACCTCAGGCGTTTTCGCCAGCCGGTGAATGATTTCAGCGCTCTGCGGCGTCCACTGGCTACTGTCGTGAGGATGCATGCCGGCAGTAGACCAGCAGCGCTCGTAGCGTTGCGCCAACTGCTGCGCCTGCTCGCTTTCATGGAGGTTGGTGCCCGTCAGCAGCAATCCGTTCACCCCGGCGGCAAACGCGCGCGCAACCACCTCATCACGATCTTTCGCAAACTGCGAACTGGTCAGGTTAAGTCCGATATCAAACATGCAAATCCCCATGTAACAACCGCCCTGACGGGCGGCTGGTTTTACTCTTCAGTGGTCTTGTCCGACGTATCGTCTTCGTCATCCGCGCGACGACCTTTCCCCACGTAGAAACGCGAGAAGAAAACGCCGACCTCAAACAGACAGTACATCGGTATGGCCAGCAGCGTCTGGGAGAAAACATCCGGCGGAGTCAGCAGCATGCCAACCACGAATGCGCCGACCAGGATATAGGGACGCTTCTTACGCAGGTCATCCGGCGTCGTGACCCCTACCCAGCACAGCAGCACAATGGCCACCGGTACTTCGAAGGCCACACCAAACGCCATAAACAGCGCCATCACAAAGCTGAGGTAGCTGGCGATATCCGTCGACACCTGAACCCCTTCCGGCGCGGTGTGCGTCAGGAACCCGAAAGCCAGCGGGAAGACGACGAAATAGGCAAACGCCATGCCGATATAGAACAGCAGAGAACTGGAGATCAGCAGCGGGATCACCAGCTTGCGTTCATGCTTATACAAGGCCGGCGCCACAAACGCCCAGACCTGATACAGAATGACTGGCGCAGAGGCGATCAACGATACCCAGAAGGTGAGCTTGATGGGAGTAAAGAACGGAGAAGCCACGTCCGTCGCAATCATCGTTGCGCCCAGCGGCATCTGCTTGATCAACGGTGCAGAGACAACCTGGTAGATATCATTGGCGAAATAGACCAGGCATAAAAAAATCACGAAAACCGCAATAATGCAGTTTAACAGGCGCTTACGCAGCTCAATGAGGTGCGTAATGAGCGGTTGAGTATCATCTACTGCCATGTTTACGCTTTATCACTCGACGAGGGGGATGATTCGGAAACAGGTGCGACGGGCTTCGCTTCAGCCGCTTTAACCGTGGGCTCTACTGATTGCGCCTGTTTTTTCACTTCGGCTTCCTGCGGCGTCTGTTCTGGGGCGTCAACCTGATGCTCAGCGCTGGCTGGCGTGACGCCCTCACGCTGCGCCTCGCTGCCCTTCACCACCGGGTTATGAATGGTGTTGGCTTCATCGCTCGCTTTTTCAGGGTCGTTGACGCTGTACGAGCGCTTCATGGACTCTGCCGCTTCGCGCAGTTCATCCATTGAAGCTTTCAGTTCCGGCGTCAGGTTATCCATGCTCGCCTTCTCGACCTTTTTCAGGCTTTCCTGGAATTCCTGCAGCTTAAGTTCCTGCGCCAGCTCGTTCTGTACGGTGGACGCCAGCGAACGAAGCGCACGCACCCACCCCGCAACCGTTTTTACTGCAACGGGTAAACGCTGTGGACCCAACACAATCAGGCCAATCACGAAGACCAGCAGCAGCTCACCAAAACCAATGTCGAACACGACTTACACCTGCTCTTTATCGTGGCGTTTAGCGTCTTCCTTTTTCGCATCATCCTGCTTGTCGGAGATGGACTTAGCAGTAAAATCAGCGTCCTGGCTGGATTTATCCTGCTTGTTCTCATCATCGCTCATCGCTTTTTTGAAGCCTTTGATAGACGCGCCCAGATCGGACCCAATGGAACCGAGCTTTTTAGTGCCAAACAGCAGCACGACGATGACGGCAATGATCAACAATTGCCAGATACTGATACCACCCATACATATTCCTCAGTGATAGATGATTAAGGAGTCAGGCCGCATTATACGTATGCGGCCTGGTGATAGCGACGCCTGCTCAGCGCGTCTTTCTCCAGCCAACGAACCAGACCACGATCCCGGCGGCCATCAGCCAGGCGGGCATCATCTGCCAGTCCGGACGGTTGATTAACAGCAACGTACCGCTTAACAGCAGGGTTGCGCCAATGCCAAACAGATAGCGAGACTGGCCCTGACGAACCCGGTTTGACTGAAGCTCGTGGGCGATTTTATCCATGCTGAGCTGAAGGTTCTTGCTCTGACGCAAACTGTCATAGACCAGTTCCGGAAGCTCCGGCATCTTCTCAACCCAGAACGGTGCTTTCTCTTTGAATGCCCGCACCAGAGCCGGAATGCCGACCTGATCTTTAATCCAGGATTCAAGGAACGGTTTCGCCGTCTTCCACAAGTCTAACTGAGGATAGAGCTGTCGACCTACACCTTCAACGTAAAGTAATGTTTTCTGAAGTAAAACAAGCTGTGGCTGCACTTCCATGTTGAAGCGACGAGCGGTGTTAAACAGATTCAGCAGCACGTGGCCGAAAGAGATTTCCGCCAGCGGTTTTTCAAAAATCGGTTCGCAGACGGTACGGATAGCAAACTCAAACTCTTCGACATTGGTGTCCGGCGGAACCCATCCGGAATCAACGTGCAGTTCAGCCACTTTACGGTAATCGCGATTAAAGAAGGCAATAAAGTTTTCAGCCAGATAGCGTTTATCTTCTTTGTTCAGCGAGCCTACAATCCCGCAGTCAATGCCGATGTACTGCGGATCTTCAGGATGCTCGTAGCTGACGAAGATATTGCCCGGGTGCATGTCTGCGTGGAAAAAGCTGTCGCGGAATACCTGGGTAAAGAAGACCTGCACACCGCGCTCGGCCAGCAGCTTCATGTTCGTTCCCTGTTTCTCCAGGGCCACCACATCCGAGACGGGGATCCCGTAGATTCGCTCCATCACCATCATATTCTGGCTGCAGTAGTCAGAGTAGACTTCGGGTACATAGAGCATCGGGCTGTTTTCAAAGTTGCGGCGCAGCTGAATGGCGTTTGCTGATTCGCGCAGCAGGTTAAGCTCATCAATCAGCGTTTTTTCATACTCCCGCACCACCTCCATCGGACGCAGACGACGCCCGTCCGGAAGCAAACGCGGTACCCAGCGCGCCAGACGATAAATCAGCTTCATGTCTGCTTTGATGATCGGCAGGATGTCCGGGCGAATCACCTTAATCACCACTTCTTTGCCGTTTTCTTTCAGACGCGCAGTGTGCACCTGCGCGATAGAGGCTGACGCCAGGGGATGAATATCGAAATCGTCAAACCAGGTCTCGACAGGAATATTGCCCATCGCCTCTTCAATTTGCTTTTTCGCGCGTGCACCGTCAAACGGCGCAACGCGATCCTGCAGCAGCGCGAGTTCATCAGCAATGAGCGGCGGGAAGAGATCGCGGCGGGTCGATAGCATCTGCCCGAATTTAATCCATACCGGGCCGAGCTCCTGCAGCGCCAGACGCAGACGCTCACCCAGCGGCTGACCTTTATGGCGATTGGGCATCCAGAACAGCATCCGCCGCCAGATACGCAGCGGCAGCGTAATGCGCATTTTGGGGATAAGCTCGTCGAGCCCGTAGCTCAAAAAGGTGCGAATGATGAAGTAGAGGCGCCGAATTTCACCAGGCGTCATTTGCCCTCCAGTTTTTCCAGCCGTTTGGTTAACGCGTCAACCGCACGTTCAACAGCAGCGGTCTCTTCCGCAAACCACGCCACTTCCAGTGGCCCGGGCGCCATTCGCCACTCCTCCGTCAGCACTTCCGCCGCATAGCGTTGCTGCCGTTGCAGGCTTTTACGCAGGAATGCCGTTCCGCCATGCAGGGCTTTACCGATCCCTTCAGCGGCAATGTCACCAATAAACGGTGCGAGCAGCTCTGCCGGATCGAACTCCGCCAGATCGGTGAGCGCCACGAAGCTCTGGACAACCTGAATGTCGCCTTCCACTTCCAGCTCACCGCTGCGGATCAGCGCCGTTAATTGCTGACGGTCGCGCAGTTTAGGCAACACGCTCATGTGCGTGATGACCGAACAGTCGGCTTCACCTTCCCACTCACCCAGGACGTCAAGCTGGCGTTCGCTAAAGACCAGCACAAGCGGCGTCGAGAACTCTTTTAAAACAATGCGTAATACCTTTCCGTTAAGCCGCTGGCGTGCGGCTTTTAGCGCCGGCGCGCGATAGAGAAAGGCATTCAGTACGTTCTCGATGCCTGCGGTGACTAAGGGTTTAAAGGGCACGGGACACCTCCACTCAGAACTTGTAACCGCGATGCAGTGCGACGACACCAGCCGTCATGTTGAAATACTCAACGTTTTCAAACGCTGCATCCTGCATCATGGCTTTTAAGGTGTCCTGATCCGGGTGCATACGAATGGATTCTGCCAGATAGCGGTAGCTTTCGGCGTCGTTTGCGACCAGTTCACCAATACGCGGCAGAACGTGGAAGGAATAGGCGTCGTAAGCTTTGCTCAGGGGCTCGATAACTGGTTTGGAGAACTCAAGCACCAGCAGACGTCCACCCGGCTTCAGCACGCGGTACATGGAGCGCAGCGCTTTTTCTTTGTCGGTGACGTTACGCAGACCGAAGGAGATTGTGATGCAGTCAAAGGTATTATCCGGGAACGGCAGCGCTTCGGCGTTCGCCTGCACATACTCCACATTCCCCACCACGCCAATGTTACGCAGCTTCTCGCGTCCCATTTTCAGCATGGAGTCATTGATGTCGGCCAGAACAACACGCCCGGTTTCGCCCACCAGACGGGAGAATTTCGCGGTTAAATCGCCCGTACCGCCGGCGAGATCCAGCACCGTTTGTCCACGACGCACACCGCTACAGTCAATGGTGAAGCGCTTCCACAAGCGATGAATGCCGAACGACATCAGGTCATTCATCACATCGTACTTCGCCGCCACGGAATGAAATACGTGGGCCACCATGTCAGCTTTCTGCGCTTTGGCGACAGTCTGAAAGCCAAAGTGCGTTGTGTCTTGTGAATCGTCAACCATCTCAGAGCCTGCTTATCAGTAAAATGTCCGTGAAGTGTAACAGATTGGGCGCGATTGCCCTACGTTTCAACCACCGCGAAAGAAACGCGCTGGCTGCGCGTCGGGTGAGTGCGTCGCTGCTAACGCGTTGTCTTCACTGCGTGTCTTTTGTTCATCCGCCCCTTCGCGCAGGCGAAACTCTTCGTCCTGCGCGGTAGCCTGTTCAACCAATTCCGGATTAATCTCGCGTTTCACCTCCACCCCAAGGCCGCGGAAGGCTTCGGCCTGCGCCAGCAGATTACCTCGCCCGGAGGCGAGTTTTTTCATCGCCTGGCGGTAGTTATCCTGCGCGCGGTCCAGGCTCTGCCCGACCGAAGACATATCGTCCACGAAGAGGCGCATTTTGTCGTACAGCTTGCTGGCGCGATCGGCTATCTGCTGCGCATTGCGGCTCTGGTGCTCATACCGCCACAGGTTAGCAATGGTGCGTAAGGCCACCAGCAGCGTGGTGGGGCTGACCAGCATAATGTTATTTTTGAGCGCTTCGGTGATCAGTTCCGGCTGTCTGTCGAGCGCCAGCAGAAACGCGGGCTCTACCGGGATAAACATCAGGACATAGTCCAGTGAGCGCAGGCCGGGCAGCTGCTGGTAGTCTTTTCTGCCTAGCAGGCGAATGTGATTACGCACGGATGTAATGTGCTCCTGCAGGGCAGACTCGCGCGTGTAGTCATCCTCCGCATTGAAGTAACGCTCATACGCCACCAGCGTCATCTTGGCGTCAATTACCACATCTTTACCCTGCGGCAGTCTTACGATGACATCCGGCTGCATGCGCGAGCGGGCATCGTTTTCGATACTCACCTGCGTTTCGTATTCATACCCTTCCCGCAGGCCCGAGGCTTCCAGGACGCGGGTCAGCACCACTTCTCCCCAGTTGCCCTGGGTTTTGTTATCCCCTTTAAGCGCACGGGTGAGGTTGACCGCCTCCTGCGCCATTTGCGCATTCAGCTGCTGAAGATTGCGGATCTCATGCGCCAGCGTGTGCCGCTCGCGGGCCTCCTGACCAAAGCTGTCCTGCACCTGGCGGCGAAAACCGTCCAGCTGTTCGCGCAGGGGCGTCAGCAGGCTATTCAGGCTCTGGCGGTTCTGTTCATCAACGCGGCGGTTGCTGTGCTCGAAAATACGGTTAGCGAGGTTCTCAAACTGTTCGCTGAGGCGCTGCTCGCTGTTGAGCATCTGTCGGATTTTGTCTTCCGCATGCAGTTGCGTGGATTCCAGACGGGTGGTCACTTCGCGGAGATCGGCCTCCAGCGAAGTGTTGATATCACGCAGGTTGCGCAGCTCGTTATTGAGTAACTCGCACTCCTCTCGCCAGTGGTCACTCAGCGCAAGCTGCTGCTTTGCCGCACTTAATTCGGCGACTATCTCTTCACGCTCTGCCAGCTGATCGGCCTTCTGCTGCGCATGTTGATAGCTGGAAATAAGCCAGCCTATCGCCACGCCCGCCAGCGCAATCACCGCATAAATCAGGACTGAGATATCCACAATGCCCCCTGCATCAACGTATTACCCGCACAAAATAAGATTGTGCTGTATAAACGTCCAGTTTGAAAGGGTTTTCCTGCGAGGCGCTACGCAAAAAAACAAAGGCCGAACGTGTCGGCCTTTGATTTCGAAGGGAGAGGATTAGATCAGGCGACGCGCGGCTTCAACCACGATTTTCACCGCATGGCTTTCGGTCTGCTTCATGGTTTCAGCGTTCGGGATCTCCTGCTGGGTACGGTTGACGATAACGCCCGCCACCATACCGGCACGCAGACCCTGGCTTGCGCACATGGTCAGCAGCGTTGCGGATTCCATTTCGTAGTTCATCACGCCCATGGACTGCCACTCTTCCATTGAGCCTTTGAAACGGCTTACCACGCGGCCAGAGAAGGTGTCGTAACGCTCCTGGCCTGGGTAGAAGGTATCGGAAGAGGCGGTTACGCCCACATGCGTGGTGGCCCCCACAGATTTCGCGGCCTCAACCAGCGCAGTAGTACATTCGAAGTCGGCCACTGCCGGGAACTCCATTGGCGCAAAGTGCAGGCTTGCACCGTCCAGGCGCACGGATGCTGTCGTGACCAGCACGTCGCCGACGTTGATATGCGGCTGAATAGCGCCAGTGGTACCGATACGCAGGAAAGTACGAATGCCCAGCTGCGCCAGCTCTTCAACGGCAATAGAAGTAGACGGGCCACCGATACCGGTAGAACAGACGATCACGGCTTTACCATCCAGCTCTGCGCGCCAGGTGGTGAATTCACGATGGGCTGCCAGCTTAACCGGCTTATCCATCAGCGCGGCGATCTTTTCCACACGCTCAGGATCGCCCGGGACGATCGCGAGCGTAGCCCCTTGTAAATCGTTTTTGGTGAGGCCGAGATGAAAAACATCAGACTTAGACATAGGTGACTCCTCTGTGGGTCGGTTAGTCAGAAGAAGTAAAACGGTACTTTACAGAAGCAATACGCATAATTTCGTGACACAACTCACCATGACCGAAAATGATTGCAGTTAATTTCCATAAAATAGTGATTTACATCACATTAACAAGTTATATCGTTGGGCGCTGCACAAAAGATAGACCGTTTAAGGCACTGTGAGTTGTTAACCTGGTGTCTATATTTACCTTTGCGCTAACTCATTGGTACGGAGAATGCCATGACTGAAAAAACCGGTTTTGCACCTGCTGCGGCCCCGCATGCCTCAACCATCGTCTCAACGTCTGAAGAGGCCATCACGGCGGGTGAGACCTCTATTCCCTCGCAGGGAGAGAATATGCCTGCTTACCACGCACGCCCAAAATCAGCAGATGGCCCGCTGCCCATCGTGATCGTGGTTCAGGAAATTTTCGGCGTTCACGAACATATTCGCGACCTCTGCCGCCGACTGGCGCTGGAGGGTTACCTGGCCGTTGCGCCTGAACTCTACTTCCGGCAGGGCGATCCCGACGACTACAGCGACATCCCCACATTGCTCAGCAATCTGGTGAGCAAAGTCCCGGACGCGCAGGTCATGGCCGATCTCGACCACGTTGCCAGCTGGGCGGCGCGCAACGGGGGCGATCCGCACCGGCTGCTGGTCACCGGTTTCTGCTGGGGTGGACGCATCAGCTGGCTATATGCCGCGCATAACCCACAGCTGAAAGCTGCAGTCGCCTGGTACGGCAAACTGGTGGGCGAAAAAACGCTGAATTCACCGAAACATCCCGTGGATATCGCCACGGAGCTGAATGCCCCCGTATTAGGGCTGTATGGCGGTCAGGACACCGGTATCTCCCTTGATTCGGTAGAGACCATGCGCCATGCGCTCCGTGCGGCCAATGCGAAGGCCGAGATTGTGGTCTATCCGGATGCCGGACATGCCTTTAACGCTGATTATCGCCCGAGCTATCACGCGGAATCGGCTAAGGATGGATGGCAGCGGATGCTTACATGGTTCCGTCAGTACGGTGGTAAAAAAGGCTAAGCCTTTCCCATCGTCATGACGCATAAGGAGTGCGTGTTATGGAGCAATCCCTCTCGTTTCCACGCGGTTTTCTCTGGGGCGGTGCCATTGCCGCCAACCAGGCTGAAGGGGCATGGAACGTGGACGGCAAAGGGCCGTCCGTTGCAGACGCCGTCGCCTGGAAACCCAACCTGTCCGTGAAAGATTACAGGGGTCATATGTCCCTGACGGACGAGAACATTCGTGATGCGTTTGAAGGCAACCATGACGCGCGCTACCCGAAGCGCCGCGGCATCGATTTTTATCACCACTATAAAGACGACATCGCCCTGTTTGCTGAGATGGGTTTTAAGGTGCTGCGCGTCTCCATTGCCTGGTCGCGCATTTTCCCGACCGGAGAGGACGCTACGCCCAACGAGGCCGGGCTGCAGTTTTATGAAGAGATGTTCCGCGAGCTGCGTTGTCATTACATCGAGCCGCTGGTCACCCTCTCCCACTATGAAATGCCGCTGGCGCTGAGCGAAAAATATAACGGCTGGGTACATCGCAACGTGGTGGATGCCTTTGTCCGCTTCAGCAATGTTTGTTTCGACCGCTATAAAGATCTGGTGCGTTACTGGCTGACCTTTAACGAAATAGACAGTATTCACCGTCATCCGTTTACCACGGCGGGTATTCGCGAAGAGAAGAGCGCACCGGGTCAGGCAAAGCAGGATATTTACCAGGGGCTACATCATCAGTTTGTCGCCTCAGCACTGGTGACGCGCGACTGCCACGCCAAAATTCCCGGCAGCCAGGTCGGTTGCATGCTGACAAAACTGACCACCTATCCGCACAGCTGCCGCCCGGAAGACGTTGAAGCTACGCTGAAGAAAAACCTGGAGAACTATTTTTATGCCGACGTGCAGGTATTTGGCGACTACCCGCCGCTGATCCTGCGCGATCTGGAAAGACAAAATATCCATATTGAAATGCACCCTGACGATCGGCGTATTTTAAAGGAGCATACCGTCGATTTCCTCTCCTTCAGCTACTACATGTCGATGACCGAATCCACTCAGCCGGACGCCGAACGCATTCCCGGCAATACCGTGCTCGGCGTGAAAAACCCCTATCTACCTGCGTCGGAATGGGGCTGGCAGATTGATCCCCTTGGGCTGAAAATCTCGCTGCTGGAGCTGTATGACCGTTACCGGAAACCGCTGTTTATCGTTGAAAACGGTCTGGGCGCGAAGGATGTGGTCGAAAACGGCAAGATCCACGATAGCTATCGCATCGACTATTTCCGCGCCCACTTTGAACAAACGCTGGCGGCGATTAATGAAGGGGTGGAGGTAATGGGGTTCACCACATGGGGGTGTATCGACATTATTAGCGCGGGCACCTCGCAGATGTCGAAGCGCTATGGCTTTATCTATGTCGATCAAGACGATGAAGGCAACGGCACGTTAAAACGGCTGAAAAAAGACTCCTTCTGGTGGTACCAAAAAGTGATTGCCAGTAACGGCGCAGACCTGAGCTAAGTATGCGCAGGCCGGGCAGACGCCCGGCCATCGCGCGTCGTGGCTACGCCTGACGCAAATTCTGTGCCGCCTTCACCATATTCGCCAGCGCCGCGCGGGTTTCCGGCCAGCCGCGGGTTTTCAGGCCGCAGTCCGGGTTCACCCACAGACGCTCAGCCGGAATACGCTGCGCGGCTTTCTTCAGCAGGGCTTCGATCCACTCCACGCTCGGCACGTTCGGGGAGTGGATGTCGTACACGCCCGGTCCAATTTCGTTCGGGTAGTCGAACTCTTCGAACGACTCCAGCAGTTCCATATCTGAACGCGAGGTCTCAATGGTGATCACATCAGCGTCCAGCGCGGCGATCGAATCCATGATGTCGTTAAATTCGCAGTAACACATGTGGGTGTGGATCTGGGTGTCGTCTTTCGCCACCGCGGCGTTGATGCGAAACGCCTCCACGCCCCACTTCAGGTAGGCATCCCAGTCGCTGCGGCGCAGCGGCAGACCTTCACGCAGGGCCGGTTCGTCAATCTGGATGATGCCAATGCCTGCGGCTTCGAGATCCGCCACTTCATCACGCAGCGCCAGCGCGATTTGCTTCGCGATGGTTTCACGGGACACATCTTCACGCGGGAAGGACCAGCAAAGAATGGTCACCGGGCCGGTCAACATCCCTTTCACGGGCTTGTCGGTCAGGGACTGGGCGTATTTCGCCCACTCCACGGTGATGGGTTCTGGGCGGCTGATATCACCGATGACCACCGGCGGCTTCACGCAGCGGGAGCCGTAGCTCTGCACCCAGCCATTCTGGGTGAACACGAAACCGTCCAGATGCTCACCGAAGTATTCCACCATGTCGTTACGCTCGGCCTCCCCGTGCACCAGCACGTCCAGACCTAAGCGCTCCTGCTCCACAATCGCCTGTTTGATGTGTTCGGCGATACCGGTACGGTAGTGATTCGCGTCCAGGTTGCCTTTTTTGAAGTCCAGGCGCAGGCCGCGGATCTCGGTGGTCTGTGGGAAAGAACCAATCGTGGTGGTCGGCCACGCAGGCAGGTTGAAGCGCGCGCGCTGCGCTTCGGCACGCACCTCATACGGGCTCTGACGCTGGCTGTCCTGGGCGGTGATGGCCGACAGACGTTTCTCCACAGCCGGGTTGTGAACACGAGCCGAGTGACGGCGCGCCTGGATGGGTGCGCTCCATTCGCTAATCGCCGTCGTGTCACCGCTGTTCAGGGCGTCACGCAGCAGGGCCAGCTCCTCACACTTTTGCAGGGCAAAGGCGAACCAGCTCTTCACTTCCGCATCCAGACGGGTTTCTACGCTGAGATCAATCGGGCTATGCAGCAGAGAGCAGGAAGAGGCGACCCACAGTTCACGTTTGTCTGCGATGTCTTTAATCTGCGCATATTTCTCCGTCAGATCGGCGCGCCAGACGTTACGCCCGTTCACCAGGCCGGCAGAGAGTAGCCAGTCCGCTGGCAGCCGTTTATGCAGCTCTGCCACATCATCGTTACCATGTACGAGGTCGACGTGCAGACCCTGCACCGGCAGCGCGGTAATCGTCTTCAGGTTTGGCGTCACGCCTTCGAAATAGGTGGTCAGCAGGAGCTTCACCTGCCCCGCAAGCGCATCATATGCCGGTTTGAAGGCAGAGAGCCATGCCTGCGGCAGCTCCAGCACCAGCGCAGGTTCGTCGATCTGCACCCACTGAATGCCGCGCTTGCCCAGCTCAATCAGGACCTGTTTGTAGACCGGCAGAATATCGTTGAGCAGGCTCAGACGATCGAACTGCTCCCCTTTCACTTTACCCAGCCACAGGTAGGTTACCGGCCCCAGCAATACGGGCTTCACCTGGTGACCCAACGCCAGCGCTTCGTCCACTTCATCAAGAAGCTGCGTCCAGGTCAGTTTGAACTGCTGACCTTTTACGAACTCCGGCACCATATAGTGATAGTTGGTGTTAAACCACTTGGTCATTTCCGCCGCTGCCGCTGGCTCACCCGTTGGCGCACGGCCACGGCCGATGCGGAACAGGGTATCGATATCTACCGATCCATCGCTGTTCTGATGACGAGCCGGCACGTTGCCAAGCAGCAGGCTGGTCGTCAGAACATGGTCGTACCAGGCGAAATCGCCCACCGGCAGCAGGTCAATGCCCGCCTGTTTTTGCTGATCCCAGTGACGGGCGCGCAGCTCGCGTCCCACTGCCAGCAGCTCTTCACGGGTGGCGTTTCCCGCCCAGTAGCTTTCTTGCGCTTTTTTCAGCTCGCGACGCAGGCCAACGCGAGGGAAACCGAGAGTGTGATTACGGATGGTCATGTGTTCTTCCTCTAATTAATTGTAAATCCTTTGGATTTTGAATTCAGGGAAGGCGGCAAGTTTGCTCATCCCCGGGAGCTTACATGAGTAAGTGACCTGGGTGAGTAAACGCAGCCAACGCACCATAAATTTAAAAGACGAAGGATTTTAGACGTCCAGATGTTTACACTTCTATAATTGGCGGTTACTGTATATTCCTCAAGCGCAAAATGTTCATGCCGAAGTGAAGGACTTTCATGATCGAGATAAAACACCTGAAAACGCTCCAGGCGTTACGGAACTGCGGCTCGCTCGCGGCGGCGGCGGCCACGCTGCACCAGACCCAGTCCGCCCTTTCTCACCAGTTCAGCGATCTGGAACAACGCCTCGGCTTTCGTCTTTTTGTGCGTAAGAGTCAGCCGCTGCGCTTTACACCGCAGGGCGAGATCCTGTTGCAGCTGGCGAATCAGGTCCTGCCGCAGATCGCCAGCGCGCTGCAGGCGTGTAACGAACCGCAGCAGACCACACTGCGTATCGCCATTGAGTGCCACAGCTGTATCCAGTGGCTGACCCCCGCGCTTGAGAACTTCCGCCAGAAGTGGCCACAGGTGGAGATGGACTTTAAATCCGGCGTGACGTTCGACCCGCAGCCCTCGCTGCAGCAGGGCGAGCTGGATCTGGTGATGACGTCCGATATTCTGCCGCGCAGCGGCCTGCACTATTCACCGATGTTTGATTATGAAGTGCGCCTGGTGCTGGCGCCGGATCATCCGCTGGCGGCCAAAACGCGCATCACGCCGGAAGACCTGGCGACAGAAACGCTGCTGATTTATCCCGTTCAGCGCAGTCGTCTGGATATCTGGCGTCACTTCCTGCAGCCGGCAGGCATTAGCCCGCAGCTGAAAAGCGTGGATAACACCCTGCTGTTGATTCAGATGGTGGCGGCCAGAATGGGTATCGCAGCGCTGCCGCACTGGGTGGTGGAGAGTTTTGAACGCCAGGGCCTGGTGGTCACCAAAACCCTGGGTGAAGGACTGTGGAGCCGGCTGTACGCCGCCGTGCGCGATGGCGAGCAGCGTCAGCCGATTACAGAGGCGTTTATTCGCTCAGCGCGGAACCACGCGTGCGACCATCTTCCGTTTGTGCGGAGCGCGGAGCGACCCAGCGGCGATGGACCCACAGCGAAGCCAGGATCACCGTTCCCCCAATAAGGAAGCTCGGCCAGTGCGGCTGTTGCTGCCAGATGGCGAGGTTGACCAGCAGCCCCGCCGGGACATGCACGTTGTTCATGATCCCCAGCGTACCGGCGTCGACCTGGGTCGCGCCGTAGTTCCACATGAAGTATCCCAGCCCTGAAGCCACCACGCCCAGCCAGACCAGAACGCCCCACTGCACGTTTGTGGTTGGCAGTTTTTGCGGGTTACCGAGCATAAACCACGCCGCCACCGCAACAATCGCAGCCCCCATATAGAACCAGGCGAACGCGTTATGCTGCGGCATCGGACGGGTTTCCATCAGACGTTTGTAGCCCACCATGCCGATGGCGAAACTGATGTTGGCGAGCTGGACGAACATCAGCCCGGTCCAGAAGTGATCGCTCACTTTGTCGTAGCGAATAATTGCCGCGCCAATCACCGCCAGTGCCGCGCTCAGCAGGTATCCCCAGCGCAGGCGGCGCTTGCTGAGCAAATCGTAGATCAGCGTGATATAGAGCGGCGTAAGCACGGTGAACAGCAGGAATTCAGAGACGGACAGGTAGACGTAAGCCCGGAAGCTAAACAGATACATGATGCCGAGCTGCATCGCCCCCACCAGCATATACAGCACGATCGTTTTCAACGATTGCCCGCGCGTACGCAGAAACGGCAGGAACACCAGTGCCGCCAGCCCCACGCGCATCAGCACCGAGAAGTAGCTGTCGACCGAACCGGCAAGGTATTCGCCAATCAGGCTAAAGGAGAAGGCCCACAGGATAGTGGTGATAATGAGTAGCGCCACAATGCTTGTCTCTCAGAAATAAGGAGAGGCATTGTAGCGAACTCTTTAGTTGACAACTGAGCAATAAATAACCGAATGAAGATTATTCAAGGAACAGTTTGCGCAGATACTTCGGTACCGCGTTATCAGCGTTAGAACCAATCACTTCCAGTTCCGGGTGCAGATCTTTCAGACGCTGGTGCGCGTTCTGCATGATACAGCCCTTACCTGCCATCGAAAGCATTTCGGCATCGTTCATGCCGTCACCAAAGGCGATACAGTCTTTCAGCCCGAAGCCCAGACGTTTCGCGACCGCTTCCAGGGCGTGGCCTTTGGAGACACCTCCCGCCATCACTTCCAGACAGGTCAGCGTTGAGAAGCTGACATTAACGCGATCGCCCCAGCGGGCGTTGATCGCCTGTTCCAGCGGGAGCAGCTCTTCATGGCTGTCGCAGGTGAAGAACACTTTACTGATGCCATCCGGCTCCAGCATACCTGGTTCATATAGGGAGTAGTTGAATACCGCTTCTTTGAAGAAACGCATTTCATCCGGGCGATGGCGGTTCATGAACCAGTCGTCATCGCGATAAACGTTAGTGACGATAGCCGGATTATTGTGCACCACACAGAACAGATCGGCAGCAATATCGCGATCCAGGTTGTGTGTAAAGATCAGATTGCCGTCGGTATCATGTACGCGCGCACCGTTGGAGGTGATCATGTACGATTTGATCTCAAGATTATCGCGGATCTGCCCCACGTCTACGTGGTGGCGGCCGGTGGCAAACACAAAGTTCACGCCCCGGGCAGTCAGCAGCTTTAAGGTCTCTTTCGCGTAAGGCGACAGGGTGTGGTCGGGGGAGAGCAGCGTGCCATCTAAATCAGATGCAACAACCTGGTACATAGGAAAATTTAACCTCAATAGACAATCAGTTATGCCGGTCGAAAAACTCGACGATGGCGTTAAGCGCGACTGAGCGCATAGCGTCCTTTTCAAAAAGGATCTCATGGTACGCGCCGTTGATAACCAACGGTTTTCCCCCTTCACAAGGGTGGCCGGCGGCAGCGCGGAGTTCACAAAAGCGGTCATGCATGCGGTTATCCACCACACGCTCTTCTTCAGCCTGAATCAGGAGGGTTGGCGTATCATCATTCGCGACGCCTGCCAGAACCTGCTCACCGGCAAGGATCCCTTCCCGTACCCAGTGATATGTCGGGCCGCCCACGCGCAGGCGCGGCTCATCGGCATAAAAACGCAGGTTACGACGATAGCGCTGTCGGCTGTGCGTCAGGACGTTCATCGCAAAGGGCAATGCTCGCCAGCGCCCCGTTCCGATGGCATAGCCTTCCCGAATGCGCTGATGGCCCTCAGCCCAGTCGAGAATATGACGTACCATCCAGTCAGGAAAACGCATGACGATGCCATACATCGGCGCGGTGAGCGCAATGGCGTCACACTGGTGCGGGTGGCGCTGTAAGAACAACGTTGAAATCGCACCGCCCATCGAGTGTGCCAGGATATAGCGCTTCCGCCAGGGGCCAGGCTCGACCTCCTGCTGCCAGAACGCGGCGAGATCGTCGACGTAATCACTGAAGTTATCCACATGGCCGCGATGCGTGTCCGATAACAGGCGGCCGGAAAGCCCCTGCCCGCGATGGTCAATAATCAGCACATCGAAGCCAAGATGGAACAGGTCATAGGCCAGTTCGGCGTATTTGACGTAGCTCTCGATACGTCCGGGGCAGACCACAATGACCCGGTCATTTTTCTTATCGCGAAAACGCACAAAGCGTACCGGAATACCACCGACACCCGTAAACTCATCTTCCTCACGCTGGCGCCAGAAATCGGTCAGCGGCCCCATGGAGAAAGCAGCAAATGCGTTTTCTCGTGTTTCCCAGTCCTTTTTCTGCTGAAACATCGGGTTTCTACTCACCTAAGCCAAGGAATATCGTTTTTTCGTCACCGGTCACAAAATGACTCAACAATAGCGTATTGTGGCATAAAAACAGACGATTCGGGAGTTTCAAATGACCTTCGAGTGGTGGTTCGCTTACCTGCTGACATCCATCATCCTTAGCCTTTCACCAGGCTCGGGCGCCATTAACACCATGACCACCTCCATTAACCACGGCTATCGCGGTGCGGCGGCGTCGATTGCTGGTTTGCAGACCGGGCTGGGCATTCACATCGTGCTGGTCGGGATTGGTCTGGGCACCCTGTTCTCCCGCTCGGTACTGGCGTTTGAAGTACTGAAATGGGCCGGGGCGGCGTATCTGATCTGGCTCGGCATCCAGCAGTGGCGCGCGGCAGGCTCCATCAACCTGAATACGCTCGCGCAGACGCAAAATCGTGGCCATCTGTTTAAGCGTGCGGTGTTCGTCAACCTGACCAACCCGAAAAGCATCGTCTTCCTCGCCGCGCTGTTCCCGCAGTTTATCGTGCCGCATCAGCCCCAGGTGATGCAGTACGTGGTGCTGGGCGCGACCACCATTATCGTTGATATCATCGTGATGATTGGTTACGCGACGCTGGCGCAGCGAATTGCGGCATGGATTAAAGGGCCTAAACAGATGAAGGCCCTGAATAAGGTGTTTGGTTCGCTGTTTATGCTGGTTGGCGCGCTGCTTGCGTCAGCGCGTCACGCTTAGCGAGAAATGATGAGATGAATACCGAAGCCGGCGAACAGCGCGCCGGCGAAGCCGTCAATCCACTTCGCGATGCGCTGGTAGCCGCGGCGCATCGCCGGTAAGGCAAACAGGCTTGCCACGATGGTGAACCAGGCAAACGTCTCAACCACGATCAGCAGGAAGATCCCCCAGCGTGCGCCCGCGCCAACGCTGTCGCCGACAAACAGCGAGAAGACAGAGCCGAAATAGATAATCGCCTTCGGGTTCGCCAGGTTGGTCAGCAGACCTTTTACAAAACTGCGGCCGCCCGTTGCCAGCTCAATCTTTGGCTCTTGCGGTTTTTTCTCTTCTTTCTTCAGCGCCCCGCGCAGCATCTGGTAGCCCATCCAGCACAGATACAGGCCACCGCCAACCATAATGATGTTATGCAGCCAGGCCATTTTCGCCAGAATCAGGTTCAGGCCAAGCAGCGCCACCGCCGCCCAGACCATAACGCCCATGGTGATACCCAGCACGCCCATCATCGCCTCTTTGCGGGAGCGGCTGACCGCGGTTTGTGATACGAAGAAGAAGTCAGGGCCCGGGCTCATCAGCGCAACGATGTGCACTAACGCCACGGTGAGAAATAGCATTAACATAATTCGCTCGCGGGGAAATAATTCAGTGAGTCATCATCCTGGCACTTTTTCGCCCGGCTGACTACTCCTCATCATCACCGTCAGCATGGGAACGGATAAGCGCCATAAACTCCTTACCAAAACGCTCCAGCTTGCGCGTGCCAACGCCGTTAACGCTGAGCATTTCGCTGGCGCTCAGCGGCATCTGTTCGGCCATCTCGATCAGCGTCGCGTCGTTGAACACCACGTAAGGCGGGATGTTTTCTTCATCGGCGATGGCTTTACGCAGCTTGCGCAGTTTGGCAAACAGCTTGCGGTCGTAGTTGCCGCCGTACGATTTTTGCATCACTCGCGGCTTCAGGGCGATAACGCGCGGCACGGCAAGCTTCAGTTCAACGTCCCCCCTCAGCACCGGGCGCGCGGCTTCGGTGAGCTGAAGCGCGGAGTGCTGGGCGATGTTCTGTGTGGCAAAACCGAGGTGAATCAGCTGACGAATAATGCTGACCCAGTGCTCGTGACTCTGATCCTTGCCGATACCGTAGACAGGCAGCTTGTCGTGGCCCATGTCGCGGATACGCTGGTTATTGGCACCGCGCAGCACTTCCACCACGTAGCCCATCCCGAAGCGCTGATTCACACGATAAATGGTTGAGAGCGCCTTACGCGCGTCCATCAGACCATCGTACTGTTTCGGCGGATCGAGGCAGATATCGCAGTTGCCACACGGCTCCTGTCGCCCTTCACCAAAGTAGTTGAGCAGCACCAGGCGACGGCAGGTTTGCGCTTCGGCAAATGCGCCCATCGCGTTGAGCTTGTGACGTTCGATATCCTGCAGTTGCCCCTGCGGTTTCTCTTCCAGGCAGCGGCGCAGCCACGCCATATCAGCCGGATCGTAAAACAGCATCGCTTCCGCCGGCAGACCGTCGCGTCCGGCGCGACCGGTTTCCTGATAGTAAGATTCGATATTGCGTGGAATGTCGAAGTGCACCACAAAGCGCACGTTTGGCTTGTTGATCCCCATGCCGAACGCCACCGTCGCCACCACAATCTGCAGGTCGTCGCGCTGGAATTTTTCCTGCACGTCGGCGCGGATGTGGTTTTCCAGCCCGGCATGGTAAGCCGCCGCGCTAAAGCCGCGGTTTTGCAGGCGCGCGGCGGTGTCTTCCACCTTCGCACGGCTGTTGCAGTAGATGATGCCGGACTTGCCGCGCTGCTCCTGCACGTAGCGTAAGAGCTGATCCAGCGGCTTGAATTTTTCCATCAGCATGTAGCGGATGTTGGGGCGGTCGAAGCTGCTGACCTGAATATAGGGGTCGTTCAGCCCCAGCAGGCGAACGATATCCAGACGGGTGGTGTCATCTGCCGTGGCGGTAAGCGCCATAAACGGCAGCTCGGGGAAGCGCTGACGCAGCTGACCGAGTGCGGCGTATTCCGGACGGAAATCGTGTCCCCACTGGGAGATACAGTGCGCTTCATCCACCGCCAGCAGCACCGGGTTCCAGTGCGCGAGATGGTCGAGGAAGTTATCCAGCATCAGGCGTTCGGGCGCGATATACAGCAGGCGGATCTGCCCGGTGCGGCACCCGGCCATCACTTCCTGCTGCTGCTCGCGGGTTTGCGTGGAGTTAAGACAGGCCGCCGCCACGCCGTTGGCGAGCAGCTGGTCCACCTGGTCTTTCATCAGCGAAATCAGGGGCGATACCACCACCGTCAGGCCGTTAAGCACCAGCGCGGGTACCTGATAACAGAGCGATTTACCGCCGCCGGTTGGCATCACCACCAGGCAGTCGCGGCCTTCCAGCACCGTTTCAATGATGGTTTCCTGGCCAGGGCGGAACTGCTGGTAGCCAAAGGTTTCATGCAAAACCTGTTTAGCCAGCGACTCCTGATTCAATACTTCCGCCTGCGCCACATTAACCCCATCTGCGAAAAATAAAACAGGCGCTATTTTCAGCGCCTGAGAGAGAAACTTCAACGTTTAACGCAAAAACATTCGAGCGGCCTAGAGAATGTCGTTCAGCATCACGCCCACGCCAATGCGGGTCTGGTTGAAGTTGTAGTCGATAAGCGACTCGCCGTAACCGCTGTAGACTTGCGTATAGATGCGCACGTGCTTCGTCATTGGGTAGCTTAAGCCCACTTCCGCACCGCCGTAACCGGTGTTCCAGTTATACTGGCCCTTCGCGCTCAGCACAGCATCGCCCAGCTGATAGCCGACTTTGAGCTGGTAGTAGCCCATGTATTTGGTGATATCCGGGTTGTCATCGGTTTCGCCCACCACATACCACGGCTTCACTTCCACCATCCAGTTGCCATTTTGCGCCATCAGGCGCGTATAGGCGCGGTTCCAGCTACGGGACGTCGGGTCGGAGCGGCCGTTGGAATCGTGGTTAAAGCCCACTTCGACGTCACGCAGCGTCCAGCCCGCAAACTCATAATCCGTTGCAAAACCGAGGAACAGCTGCGGTTCATAGTTGGTTTCACGGAACGGGGAGGACTCTCCGCTGTTAGAGAGCTGCCACCAGGATTTCTGCGTGTAAGACGCGCCCAGCACCGAGTTCGGCCCCAGAATGCCGCGCCAGAACGGGAAGGCCAGGCTGAGCTGGAACTTCACCTCATCTTTACGCGCATTATCAGACCAGTTATAGGAGCTTATCGCCTCTTTGTTGAGGTCACTGGTCTGGGTGTAAATCACGTAGTTGGTGTCATACGGATAGAGCGTGAACGGATTGTCATGCTCCTGAAGTAGGTTGGCGATAATGCTGCCGTGAACGGCAGGTTTATCATGCACCTCTTTGATCGTCGCTTCCTGCGCATACGCTGTGAGGGGCAGCGAAACCGCCGCCAGTAACCAGGCCAGATACGTCCGCATCGGTGGTGTTCTCCTGCAAAAGAGTAAATTTCGTTGAATAGTTATGTGCCCGTCATTCTACAGACTTCTGCGACAACTGCTGCATCCTCGTTTCTGAAAGTGGAATTCCTTATTGCTGAGGCATAAAATCAACATTTCATTAACAATAAGGATGTGATGCCTCATGTCAGCCATGCTTACCGCCGATGAAGTGTTAAAACTCGTGGGCGAGATTTTTGTTTACCATATGCCGTTTAACCGTGCGCTGGGACTGGAGCTGGAGCGTTATGAGAAGGACTTTGCCCAGCTGAGTTTCAACAACCAGCCAATGATGGTGGGTAACTGGGCGCAAAGTATTTTACACGGCGGGGTGATTGCCTCCGCGCTGGACGTCGCGGCAGGCCTGGTCTGTGTGGGCAGCACGCTGACCCGCCACGACACCATCAACGAAGACGAACTTCGCCAGCGTCTGGCACGCATGGGCACTATCGACTTACGCGTTGACTACCTTCGCCCGGGGCGCGGAAATCGCTTTACCTGTACCAGCAGCCTGTTGCGCGCGGGCAACAAAGTTGCCGTGGCACGCGTTGAATTACACAACGAGGAACAGGTCTATATTGCCAGCGCAACTGCCACTTATATGGTGGGTTGAGGCTGCAAAATCGGGTAAAATTATTTCACTTTTTTGTAACGGATTTTCCCGATGGATGCTAAACAGACGCGGCAGGGCGTTTTACTCGCCCTTGCCGCTTATTTTATTTGGGGTATCGCCCCGGCATATTTCAAGCTCATCGCCAACGTTCCGGCCGATGAGATCCTGACTCACCGCGTCATCTGGTCGTTCTTCTTTATGATTGCGCTGATGAGCCTCAGCCGTCAGTGGTCCGGCGTCAAAACGCTGCTGCAAACCCCGAAGAAGATTTTCCTGCTGGCGCTCTCTGCGGTGTTGATTGGCGGTAACTGGCTGCTGTTTATCTGGGCTGTGAATAACCACCACATGCTTGAAGCGAGCCTGGGGTACTTTATCAATCCGCTGGTGAATATCGTGCTGGGGATGATTTTCCTCGGCGAGCGCTTCCGACGTATGCAGTGGGTGGCCGTCATTCTGGCCTTCTGCGGCGTGATGGTACAGCTCTGGACCTTCGGCTCGTTGCCGATTATTGCCCTTGGCCTGGCGTTCAGCTTTGCCTTTTATGGCCTGGTGCGTAAGAAGATAGCTGTCGAAGCACAAACCGGCATGCTGTTTGAAACCCTGTGGCTGCTGCCGGTTGCGGCGATTTATCTTTTCGGCATCGCCGACAGCCCGACCAGCCATATGGGCAGCAACCCGTGGTCGCTGAATCTGATGCTGATGGCGGCAGGTGTGGTAACGACGATCCCACTGCTGTGCTTCACCGGTGCGGCGACGCGCCTGCGTCTCTCTACCCTGGGCTTTTTCCAGTATATTGGCCCGACGCTGATGTTCCTGCTGGCGGTGGTGTTTTACGGTGAAGTGCCGGGTGCGGATAAAATGGTGACGTTCGCCTTTATCTGGGTGGCGCTGGCGATTTTTGTCGCCGATGCGATTTACACCCAGCGCAGGGCCCGCAAAGGAATGTAGGTGTATTGTAGGGCGGGTAAGCGCAGCGCTACCCGCCAGATGTTTACAGCCAGTTACGACGCTTAAAGTACAGATACGGCGCCAGCCCGGCGAGGATCATAAAGATAATCGCCCCCGGGTAACCAAAGCTCCACTTCAGCTCCGGCATAAACTCAAAGTTCATCCCGTAGCTGGAGGCCACCAGCGTCGGCGGCAGGAACACCACGGATACCACCGAGAAGATCTTGATGATGCGGTTCTGCTCGATGTTGATAAAGCCCATCGCCGCCTGCATCAGGAAGTTGACCTTCTGGAACAGGGATTCGTTGTGCGGCAGCAGGGATTCGATATCACGCAGGATCTCCCGCGCCTGCTCCAGCTGGCCGCCCGGCAGACGCGCCTTGCGCACCAGGAAGTTCAGCGCGCGCTGGGTATCCATCAGACACAAACGCACTTTCCAGCCGATATCTTCCAGCTCCGCCAGGGTGGAGAGCGCTTCGTCGTACTCATCGCCCTGATGGCCTTCCATGATGACACGGCTCAGCTTTTCCAGATCGCTGTAGATGTTTTCAATCTCGTCCGCAAGCTGTTCAATTTTGGTCTCGAACAGGTCGAGCAGCAGCTCCCAGGCATTACCATCATTTAATGGCTGGCTGCGGGCGCGCATGCGGTAGAGACGGAATGCCGGCAGCTCACGCTCGCGCAGGGTAAACAGGCGGCCATCACGAATGGTAAACGCCACGGTGGAGTTTCCCGCGTGGTCTTCGGCATCTTCAAAGAAGAAGAAAGAGTGAATGTGCAAACCGTCTTCGTCTTCAAAAAAACGCGCAGATGCTTCGATGTCTTCCAGTTCCGGGCGTGTCGCCAGGCTTTGTCCCAGCTCAGATTGTACGCGAAGGCGTTCATCGTCGTCCGGCTCGACCAGATCCACCCATACGGCATCAATGAGGGGCTGTGACTCTTCGGCTTCAAGCCGCGTCAGTCGGTTATTTTCGAGTTGAAATGCGCTCAACATGACCGGGACTCCCAATGCAAAAAAAA